>NZ_SDLI01000010.1 GCF_004123195.1 Ammoniphilus sp. CFH 90114 | reverse complement strand
ACGGAACGATTAGTCGTCCAGCGTACAGCGCAGGAGATGCGACCGTGACGTTGACCGCAACGATTACCAAAGGTGCCGCAATCGAAACGAAGACCTTTGTGGTGAAAGTGCTGAAGCAATCTCAAACCGATGCGGAAGCTGTAGCGAACGCGAAAGGTGCGCTAGCTGTAGGATATGCAGCAGGAGACAGTGCGAGTGGAGTAACCCAAGATTTGACGCTTGCGACGATGGGGGCAGATGGAACAACCATCACATGGTCCACAGATAACTCAGCCGTGATTGCCGCCGACGGAACGATTAGTCGTCCAGCGTACAGCGCAGGAGATGCGACCGTGACGTTGACCGCAACGATTACCAAAGGTGCCGCAATCGAAACGAAGACCTTTGTGGTGAAAGTGCTGAAGCAATCTCAAACCGATGCGGAAGCTGTAGCGAACGCGAAAGGTGCGCTAGCTGTAGGATATGCAGCAGGAGACAGTGCGAGTGGAGTAACCCAAGACTTGACGCTTGCGACGATGGGGGCAGATGGAACGAGCGTGACATGGTCCTCGGATAACCCAGCCGTAATCGCTGCTGACGGAACGATTAGTCGTCCAGCATACAGCGCCGGGGATGCAACCGTGACGTTGACCGCAACCATCGCGAAGGGAGCCGCCACGGAGACGAAGACCTTTGTGGTGAAAGTGCTGAAGCAATCTCAAACCGATGCGGAAGCTGTAGCGAACGCGAAAGGTGCGCTAGCTGTAGGATATACAGCAGGAGACAGTGCGAGTGGAGTAACCCAAGATTTGACACTCGCTACGATGGGTGCCGATGGAACAACCATCACATGGTCATCAAACAAGCCAAGTGTCATCACAGCGACTGGAAAGGTGAATCGCCCAGTAAAGACGAGTTCAGATGAAATGGTGACGTTAACGGCGACCATCAGGAAGGGAGCCGCCACCGAAACGAAGGTCTTCACGGTCAAAGTATTGAAGCAAATGCAATCAGATACGGATGCTGTAGCAGAAGCATTGGCCGCATTGACAATCGGTTACCGCACAGGGGATAGTGCGGCAAATGTGACAAAGTCACTCTCTCTATCTACTACAGGTTTAAATGGTACGGTAATCGAATGGTCGTCAAACTTAGTGAGTGTGTTGAATGGTAATGGTACCGTTGAGCGCCCAGCGGCCAATACGGCAGATGCTATGGTTATGTTAACGGCTACGGTGAGAAAAGGAGCCGTTGTTCAGACCAAAACCTTTAATCTCATAGTGAAAAAGTTTGAAGCAGGTATGCCTTTTACTATTGGATCGACAGGTGATGATCTAGGACTAGATCGTAAGACGGGAAGTTTAACGGCCAGCGTGAAAATTGATCGGAATACAAACCGAGCTGATCATGTCGGTAAGGAAGTGGTTGTCTTCCAATTAATGAAGAACAATCGCGAGCCAGTTAGTATCGTGGCCCTGTATCCAGATATTCAAACAAGTGAAACGTTGTCGGCGACATTCCACAGTATCGTAGGGACCGATTCAGGTTATTCGGTAAAGGTATTTGTTTTTGATCGTCTAACAACGGATGCGACAAATGTTCAAACGAACTTAGCAGAACCGGTCGTTCTAAATTAAGCCTGGGAAACAGCTAGATGTAAACAGAAGAGGAATCGAATCCTTTAAGTGGATTCGATTCCGCTCTTTATGGAAGGGTGATTTGCTAAAATGAAACGAAAGAGTTTAAAAATGTTGTTCAGCCTGGGCTTGTCTCTTTTTCTGATGCCTATTCACGGCTTGGCTGATGGAGAAGTATCGTTAGGGAATATAGCCGATAAAATCCAGGGAGCAGAAGTCAATGTTACAGGAACATCTATTTATCCGGATGTGAATGTCAAAGTAATGAATTCCAATGATTCTATTATTCTTGTCGATTCTATGAAAGTAACGAACCAACAATTTAACTATACTTTCAAGCTGCCCAATACCGTTCCGTTAGGGAAGGCGACGGTGGTAGTCGGAGAAAATACGCATGTTGTCGCGAAGAGCTTCCAAATTGTCACACCACCTCCAACTGGTGGAGGTGGTGGCGGTGGCGGTGGCGGAATATCAAATCCAACGTCTCCGACACCTACTGGAACGACAAGAACCGTAGATGTTGTTGTTGGGAATAAAAATAATCAGGACAGCAAAACAACGGCAACACAAGTAGAAATTACCCGAAATGTTACCGAGAACGGTACCAAGGTGGATACCGTTACGTTGAATCAAGAAAAGACGGAACAAGCGGTAACCAAAGCGATGCAAGAGAAAAATACGAACGTAGAAATAGTAGTTACAGACATCCCGGGAGATCCCGCGCAAGTGGTTTCTGTTAACTTAGCTAACTCATCAATGAATCAGCTGATTGCGAATCAGTTGACACTTAATATCACTACACCTCAGGCGAAGCTTGAGCTCTCCACAGAAACAATGACAGCTATACAGAATGTAACCAGTGTACCGAAGATTGAAATTCAGAAGGTTACTGCACCTGCACAAGTGCAGCAAACGATTGAAACAGCAGCGGTGGTGGCACCTAACAGCCGAATTGTCGGGACACCGGTGGAAATTCATACGAATTTCTCTTCGAAGACTCAAGTAACGATTCCTATTGAACAAGATAGACTTCCTTCGAGTCCTCAAGAGCTGCAAGTTTTAATGGATTCTTTAGCTGTGCTAGTTGAGCATAGCGACGGCGACAAAGAAGTGATCAAAGGAGAAATTCTCTTTGATGACCAGGGAAAACCTAGCAATATTACTTTTTGGGTAGATAAATTTAGTACTTTTACAGTCATTGGCCTTGATAAACAAACAGAAGGAAAACTATTAGCAGAAGGTAAATTGAAAGTTCAAGGTTCGCTGATAGATATACGAGGTCATTGGGCTGAACAAGAGATTCGAAGCTTCATCCAATCCAGAATGATTAGTGGCTATCCGGATGGAACGTTCAGACCGAACCAAACCATTACGCGTGCTGAATTTGCTTCCCTTCTTGTCAAGGTGTTTAAACTTGAAGAAAGACCAGGTAAGGTGTTCGATGATATACAAGGACATTGGGCAAGCAAGGATATCCAGACCGCATCGGCCTATGGCATTATTAAAGGATTCAGTGATTCTAGATTTGGGCCGAATGAGAAAATTACCCGTGAACAGATGGCAACGATGATGAGTCTCGCCAAGAAGTGGGAAAACATTACAGGTAATGCAAACTACCTGGATACAGAGCAGATCGCCGGATGGGCTAAAGACTATGTACAAGCGGCTACTAAACATCAAGTAATGAATGGCTATCCGGATCAAACCTTTAAACCGAAGAAACACACGACCCGAGCAGAAGCGGTTGTTGTTCTCTTTGCGTCGATGTCTAAGTAACGGGAAAGAAGAGGACCCTAAATGAAAAAGACGAAACTTATTTTGAGTGTAACGCTAGTTTTTATAATTCTCCTTCTGCCAACCTTCTCTTCAGCGGTGTCCCTAACGATAAAAGGGGATGGAAATGGGGATGGAAAGATCACACCAACTGACTCATTGTTAGCAAAAAAGTTTGTATTGAGGCAGATTTCGTTAACTGCTGAACAACAAGAGGCTCTCGATGTCAACAACGACGGTCAAGTTACGATGGAGGATGTAAATTTAATCTTGGATCTCTATTATGGTAGGATTAAAGATTTCCCCAATCACCCTCCAACTCTAGAAAATCAAATTGGTAATCAATCAGCTGTGGAGGGAACGACGCCGATTTCACTAGATTTATCGCTAGTATTTACCGATGAGGATAACAATCCTCTAACCTATCTAGCAGTTTCGGATCAGCCAACTGTGGCCAGTGTGCAAGTCAATGGCGCACAACTAGTGGTTACGCCATTAAGTACTGGAACAGCGATAGTGACCGTTACGGTGGATGATGGGAAGGGTGGAACGGCCACGACATCGTTTTCGATGACCGTTGAAACATCGAATCATGAACCTCAAGTGACAGCGATGGTTATTCCACATCAGGTCGTTGGCTTTGGTGTAACGGGAAATCAGCTCTCATTAGAAGGGGCTTTTCAAGATCCAGACCGTGATCCCTTAACCTATCGTGTAACCGCCTCTGACACGAATCTTGTGCAGGCAACGATCAATGGCAGCTTATTGTCTCTAGCCCCGGTGGTTGGAGGCCAAGGGACATCTACTGTGACCGTCACCGCCGATGATGGAAGAGGGGGAACAGCGAGCATCAATCTATCTGTATCCACCGTACAAGTCGTACATCAAAAGGAGATCCATACCAAGGGAGGAGTGGCTGACGTCTCCTACGATTTAGCCTCTTACTTCCAATCCGGGGCTACACTTACGGTGTATACACAAACACCGGGAGGAATGACCCATTTAGGAACGGAATTACTACAAGACAAGGTATTTAAGAAGACACCAGGAAGTATAGGAACAACGAGTTACTGGGTGGTAGCACAGGATAGAACAGCTGCCTTTATCGAACTGGTCGTACAAGAACAGCAGGGCGCATCTGCCTTCTTCTCAGAGTATGTGCAGGGGGATGGGGGAAAAATAGCGTTAGAAATGTACAATCACGGGGAGTCCAGCATCAATTATAAGATTGTTGGCTATCGGTATAATACGAAAGACAAGCGAATGGAAGTAATGAATAATAGGGATATTCTTCCTCAGCCGCATGCAAACGTCTGGCAGGTCTACCCTCGGAACGTCGGCATTGTCATTAATTTTACCTTCTATGAGCTTATGGATATAACGCCAGTACAAGGGTATCACGATGAACTAATCATGACGGCAGATGGCAGTGACGGCTATGTCATCTGCGCATTTGAACTCCTCAAAGACGGTCAAGTCGTGGACATCATTGGAGATAAAAACTGGAGTCCTAACTCCACGCCTCCGCTTCTACCAGATGGCGGTACTATCGTCCGTAAAAAGGGCATCGTTAAAGGATCTCAAACCTTTAGTTTGCAAGGTGAGTGGGATCTTTACCCGAAAAATTCGTTCCAATTCCTCGGATCGCATACGCCTTAGGCCTTGTGACGTCTGAAATTGTATAGCAGGGAAGTCTTTAATATAAAGGCTTCCTCTTTTTTTATGGTGTCCTGGGAAAAAATATACGTAAAATTTAGGGTTTGGTATTGGAGCTTAAGACCTGAATAGACCGGATACTCACGAATTTTTGGAAATCCCCAAGAATTGATTAATTTTTGTCACGAGAAAGAAGTGGAAAGTCACAATGTTGTAATGATTACAGATAAACAACTAATCATACTCCCGAAAACGGATATAAAAAAACTCCCTTGCAGTTGATTAAGCCACAAGGGAGTTAACTCTACCTATTTCTAACGTAATAGTTTTCGTATCCATCAGCTGTAATGACATTCGCCATTATCACCGGGTCAATAACATTGAGCTCCTGATCCCGATTCATATCTACGACCATCCTCTGTGCTTTAGAGGGGGTCACTCTTTCCAATACATAGTTGATCGCTGCCAGCCAGTCGGTCACATCGACGACTTTACTAAAGTCAGCATCTCCCATCACGTGAATGCGTTGGATGGCTTTATTACCAGCTTCATCCTCAGCAAAGACCGTGTATGTGGTATTTTCAATGATATCGAACGAAGCATTGGCTAAAATGTCCGTGGCTGTTGTAACGGGGAACGAATGGACATCACTCACCCAATCTTTTGCTACTTTCAGACTCGTAATATCCGATCCTGTTCCATCCGCATTGACATCCACACGGACAACACGTGCGGTTGGATCAGGAATCAAGCTGTAATGGAGGATTGGTTCTTCTTTATCCAATACTAATTGAATCGATCCATTCAACGTCTGAAAATTCCCGGTGAGTTCAACTCCGGCTCGGTCCGTCAATACAATATTCTCTAGTTTAATCGGAATCTCGTATCCGTCACTTAGCTGGGAGTAAACAGCATGACCCTTTAATTGGAAATCTACATTGAGCAGCACTCCAACTTCTCCGCCGATTGGCGTGTTCGATAGATTGGTTACGATGACGCGGGTTTTGCCACTGCTTAATGTATAGTAATCGAAGTGTCCATACCCGTATACCTCTTGAGTGACATTATTGTCCGTCAGCAGCCTGCCTGCAGTTATACCCTCTAATGAGCCGTATGCGGTATTGAAAGTCAAGTCAAACTGAAGGCCTGCCACATTACCTTGGCTTGTCAGGCGAATGGGCACTGTCACAATCTCGGTTGGTTTTCCCGCCACCTGTTTGTCTGCGCTTAGCGTGTCATAGACAAATAGGCTGACGGTTGCTTCATCATAGGCTCCGAAGCCGTCCTTAACCCGATAGGAGAAGGAGTCCGCTCCACTAAAGCCCTCGCCTGGGTAATAAGCGAATGACCCATTCGGCTCTACATAGACCGTGCCTGATACGGTTGGGGTGACCAATTCAGCTGTAAGCTGATCTTGATCCGCATCCCTATCATTTTGGAGCAGACCCGGAGAAGCCACTTGAATGGGCTGATTAAAGTAGGTATTGTAATAATCATTCCCTGCAACCGGTGCTTCATTTAAGGCCATGACTGTCACCATGTAGGTACGCTGAACGGATACACTTCCTCTCTGAATCGTTGCCGTCAATGTGACGGACTGGTCTCCGGCTTCATGCGGCGGACGAGTAACGGTTCCATCCGATTGAATATAGTTCTTATTTGCTGTCCAGGTTATAACGCTTCCATTCTCACCTGAAGTGGGTAATACAAGGTCATTTATAATGCGGTCTTCCTGATCCCCAGCAGAATAGCCGATAGTCACCAAACGCTGATCCGCGGCTACCGATTGGGTAAAGATGTCTTTGACTTTATCATCCATCACGTGCTGAATGGCTTCGATGTTGATATACCCGTCTGTTGGCTTTGAATCGAGCAGGATTTGCTTCACGAGGGTATGTTCCTCCTCATTCAGCAGATCATAGGCACTGAAATCAAAACCTGGGTTGTTCTGTTTCCACGAGAGGATGACAGAATCAACCTCATCCATAGAGGACGATGCATTCAGTGCCATGATAGGTTGACGCATAAGCATTCCATCGATAATCGCTTGCTGCAAATTGGCTGCACTTGCATAAGGCTTGTGATCAAAAGCATATTGAGCAATGGCCTGTTGGTCCGTTAACAATGACCCTAAATACGAATCTTGTATACTAGTCTCGGCAAAGGCGTCATCAGGCTTGGCCTCAATTGCTAGCATCATTTCGCTCACATTTGTTGATTGGTTAAACGGGGCCAGTGGATCTACGTTTTTCACCCAAATGGTTGTGTTATAACCAATTACCGCAAAGCCTTTATCCGTAACGGTTATGCCACTTGCCATCCCTCCTAAATTAGGTGTACAGCTCCAGTTTGTCCCATCAGGGGAAGAGCAGATTACGGTTCCACCCATCATGGAATCTGAGAAGAGTGCTTGATATTCGTTAAAACCCCAGACCACGGTTCCGGAAGAGTAGGGTAAGCTCGAATTCACATTATGCTTAGTCCAATGGATCCCGTCAGCAGAAGTTAGTACACTACTCCTTCCTCCTGCAACAAATCCTTCCTTCCCATAAGTAACACTTGTTAAGTCTTGATTGGATTCAACTCCGGAGTTTTGTTCGGTCCAAGCGGTTCCATCGGGTGAAGTATAAATGACACCGTACCCAACAAGAACATACATCCCATTCCCCCACGTTACGCCTTTTACAGACTTTGGTAGGGTTTGGGGTGTCCAATGAATCCCATCCATGGAGGTGTAAATGGTCGCGTTATTAGTGGTAATAATGTATGTACCATCTCCCTTTATAAAACCACTAATCCAACCAGAAATTCCGGTATTCGTGTGGGTTGTCCAATCCGTACCATTAGGAGATGTCATGATCGTTCCATCATTCCATGCGATAATAAACTGGTCTCCATTCCAACTCACGGCTGACGAGTAGGCTTGTGGAACTCCACTTGTCTTCAGTGTCCAGTTCACTCCATTTGGAGAAGTCAAAATACGGCCATAAGCTGTTAAGACATACATGCCATTGCCCCAAGCTATCGATTTTAGCTCTGTCGGAGGGATCTCGCTGCCTGGCGCAAGGTCCCAATCCGTCCCATTGGAAGAATACCAAACTCGACCTTTATCAGCAGTTATAATGTATTTTCCGTTTCCTTCCGTTAGGCTAGTAAAGTAACTGGAAGGAAAGGTGAACGAGGTACTCTGAGTCCAGTTCAATCCATCAAGAGAGGTAAATATCGGCTGTGTATTATTGCTTGCGAGTGCCATATAACCGTTGCTCGTTTCGATGATGGTGTTAAATCTGGTGGTTACATTGGTTTCAGTCCAGTTTTTTCCATCTGTAGAGGAAAATAATTTATTATGGGTTCCAATAAAATACCTTCCGTTAACATACCTGCTAAGAAAAATGGTGCTTTCTTGGATTGTGCTAGGTGCCTCCTGTTTCTTCCAACTTAATCCGTTGGAGGAAGTTAAGATCGTCCCATCCCATCCTACAGCTATAAACCCTTGATTCCCCCAGGTCACGGTCGCTAAACTGCTCGTAAAGCTAGATGGCGTCCAATTAATACCGTCAGGTGAGGTTAAAATCACGTTGTCTGAATAATTGCCTAATCCAACGGCAACATAAAGACCATTCCCCCACGTTACATCCTGCAGTTCAAGATTAGATGGAAGCCCACTTACTTTTTCCCAATCTTGTCCATTAGAAGAGGTAACGATGGTATCGCCCCCAACTGCAATCCATTGATCGGCATGCTTTATAATTTTTGTAAGGTAGTTCGGAGTACCTGCACTGGACTGTTCCCAGCTTTGTCCATCTACTGAAGTGAAGATCGTCCCCTCACCTCCAACCCCAACATATTGCGTACCATCCCAAACCAAGCTTCTAATGGATTGTACCGAATAAATTCTTTGCCATTGTTCCGGTTCTGCATGAGATGGAGTGGCAAAGGTCGTAAGCATCATAACACCGACCATTAGAATTGCAGTCCATAAAGAAGTTCTTCTTAACAAAGTCCTACCTCCACTCTTTTGTTTATCTTGTAATTAGAATGAACTCACCTCTTCTTTTATAAAATATAGAACTACTATTATAGTACTATAGTCTGGATACGCTTTTACTAAAGTTTATCTAAAATTTGGTTATTTTGAACTATTATTCTA
Organism: Ammoniphilus sp. CFH 90114; assembly: GCF_004123195.1. Taxonomy (NCBI): domain Bacteria; kingdom Bacillati; phylum Bacillota; class Bacilli; order Caryophanales; family Paenibacillaceae; genus Ammoniphilus; species Ammoniphilus sp. CFH 90114. Next base: position 182,442 of record NZ_SDLI01000010.1, on the reverse strand, counting down.
GGCTAAAGGGAGCGTTTTGCCCAAATTCTTATATACTAGATGAGAAAAGGATACTATTCTTTTAGAGCACTGGTATCTAAAGTTTTGCTAAATTTTCCTCTCTAAATATATGATTTAGGTCCAATGCATAGTAAAATAGTCCTTGTTTTATGAAATTTGGAATAAAATGAAAGAATGGGGGCAGCCGAGAAGATAAGTCGAAATGTGTCGAATGAATAAAGACAATTTAAGGGTAAATGAGGTGTTAATTTGAGAAAAAAACTAACAAAAATACTATTAACCTCCACTCTATTATTATCTTCCTTTCTAGGAGAGCTTAATCTAGCAAGAGCTGCTACGATACTGACACCTACTACAGATGGATATTGGTCTGATTTGGGTGTAGTCAACGATCAACCTTCGAATTATGTTGGAACGGCTGGAGATGGGAGTGGATTTGGAGCGATAAGATCGGCGCTTCAATTTAACTTAACAGGCATGACTGGACAAGTGAAGAAGGCAACGTTGCGTATATTTATACAAGAAGTATATGACTTGGATTCGTTAGATGGCACAAAAACCACTGTGACACTTTACGGTTCAACGGATGACGATTGGACGGATAATCCTAATTTAGATTCATTTCCTATGAAACCATCAGATCAGACCATAGGTACGGTCAACGACAATCAGTTGACAATGGGTTGGAAAGAGTTCGATGTTACCGCTTATGTACAAAATCAAGCAAACACAAATTTTATACCGAGCAATCCTTCGGATCTGGCAAAAATCGTTTCCTTTGCTCTTACCGGAAATGAAACTAATGCAGGACATTTCTTTAGTTTTGCAGCAAGTGAGGATCCAACGTACCGACCTCAGCTTGTGTTGGAAGTTGGGCCTGCAATACCAGTCGTTGCCAAGTCTCCGGTTGTAACAAGCACCACCACATGGGAGGATGTAACAAGCACATCTGGTTTAGTTATCACCCCCAATAGTGCTGAAACAGAAACGATTACTCACTATAAGATTAATGGCATAACAGGAGGAACGCTGTCCAAACAGGATGGAACGAGAATTAACGATAATGACTTTATCACTTCTGCAGACGGGGCATCCGGGTTGCGTTTCTTACCCAATGAAGAAGCGAACAGCCCAGCTGGAGACCCATTTACTTTTAATGTATATGCCTCAAAAGACGCAGCAGGGACAGGGTTGAGTATTGCAGCCCCAGCTGCCATTACCGTTTACGAGGTGAATGATGCGCCAAGGGCAGAAAATGACACGCTCATTTCCATCCCTGAAGATTCCGTGGAACGGGTAATACCTTTTAGTGATTTGCTAGCCAACGATAGACAGGGACCTAGTAACGAAAATGGTCAAAGCTTGACGATCAAGTCTATCGGGAATCCTACGGGTGGTGCCGTTCGTATGGAAGGTGCAACTGTACTCTTTACCCCTAGCCCCAACTATTCAGGTACCGCCAGCTTTTCCTATACGATTGAGGACAATGGAACCACCAGAGGTGGAGCTGACCCATTGACAGACCAAGCAACCGTCAACTTCACTGTTACTACACAACCTGATAGTCCAAGTGTCACCAAGGCAGTAACCAATAGAGACACCTTAACATCTAACGGGTTAGTCATTACACGAAATGCTGCAGACGGGGCGGAAGTCACGCATTTCAAAATTACAGGAATCACTGGTGGTACAGTTTATAAGAATGATGGAACTACGCCTATTGCCAACGGTGATTTTATTACAGTTTCGGAAGGTGAAGCGGGACTCAAGTTTATGCCTGCAGCTAATATGTATGGTGCTACCGGATTTGGGTTTCTGGTGCAGGCTTCACAGGGAACGGATGGAACGAAATTAAGTAGTGAGGTTACAGCTTTAATTGAGGTTATCCAGCCTCAAACCGTTACAAGTGTTCAAGTATCTCCAACAACATCTACTGTCTTTAAAGGCGGAACGCAGCAATTCAGTGCAATCGTGGAGGTCCTTGCGGGAGCGGAACAAACCGTGACCTGGGCAAGTAATTACGGCAAAGTCACTGTCGATGCAAACGGACTAGTTTCTGTAGCCAGCGATGCAGCAGCTGGTGAATATACAATTACAGCTACTTCCACATTCGATGGAAGCAAGAGAGGTTCGGCAACGATTACGGTACCTAACCGCGCACCAGTGGCTCAACATGATTACTATAACACCTATTGGAACACCCCATTGCAAATAGAGGCAGTGGATGGCGTACTAAAGAATGACCAGGATGCTGATGGAGACGAGTTAAGGGTGGAGTTGGTAGACGACTCTACACTACAAGGACAGGTTACGCTAACAGAAGAAGGTTCATTTCAATACAGACCGAGCGAAATGTTACATGGTGGAGTAGACCAATTCACCTATCACATCTTCGACGGACAGGCTTACTCTAGTCCAGCAACCGTAAGTATTTTTGTCTATGATACACTAAGTGTAGATAAACAAGTCAGAGGAAAACCAACAGAGACCGTGGATGTTCCGATTCGTCTCACGAGTGCAGGAAATGTAGCAGGACTTCAGTTTGATTTAGATTTCAATAGCAACTATGTGTCGTTGGCTTCCATTGCCGCTGGCGGTTTATTGACGGGGATCGATGAAGACCGAATTGTAACCGGGGATGTCTACGGCTCGTATGATTACTACACCTTGAAAAATGGAAAGACGCGTGTAATCGTCACCAATCTCGATAACACACCCATTGGCGGTGAGGCGGGCATTCTGCTCCATGCCAAGCTCCAATTGAAAGATCATAGTGTGTATTCTCATTTAAGTGAGGGCTACGAGATTCCGATTCAAATCGGCAACATTGTCCTGGCGGATCGGAATGAGAATGAACTGAGCCCATGGTTTGAGTCGATTGATGGCTCGATTCAGCTAGAACTTGATCAAGAAGATCCGACTATTGATTATGCTCTCTATGGAGATCCGAGTGAACGCAGCGTGAGAGTGGATGTTTACGCTGACGGCACAGGCTCGGAGCTTGTGAAGCTGCATGTGGTAAAAGGATGGGTTTCGGATGCAGATTCTTTCCCAAGCACGGGAACCGTGGATATCTTAGAGGATGCCTCCTTCCACATTGTTGAGAATACCACGTACACGGTATACGCAGAGGACGAAGTAGGGAAGAAGATAGTCCAACGAATTCACGTGATGGCTGATGCTGACTTTAGTAAAGTCGTCGATGTGACGGACTGGGTGGCTGCGATCAACTACGTTCTAGAGAGAGTGACACCCTCTAAAGCGCAGAGGATGGTTGTGGATATGAATGGAGATAAGCAACTCAATGTCATTGATCCGGTGATAATCGCAAACATCATCATGGCTGGAGGATATGAAAACTACTACGCGAGAACGTAAGCGTCAAAATCATTCCACCAGTGAATTATATAAAAACCGCTTAAAAAATCCTCCAAAGTACTCATCTTGGGGGATTTTTCCATGAGGGGGAAGATCCAATATGGAGGAGCTTTCTATAGCAACAGAATTGTAAAATCACAAGCGGTGAGTTATAAAAAATGTAGAAATTTGTCAAACGAATTAATTTTAATTGTCGGAACCTCTGCACTATAATGAGTTAAATAGGTAATTGTACCCAGATGATTATATGGCTAAAGTGGGGGAGCATCGGTGGACTAATTCCTAGAGCACTCTATCAAATATGAAGGAGAGAGGTCTCTATCCCATGCTTAAATACTTATTGAAGGAATGCAAGGTTCTGATCAAGGACATTCTTCATAATAGAAAAAATAAGGATTCGTTTGTCACAGTCCAGGAACAACTCACCGACTTGATCCGGGAACAACAAGGGATGACCTTTGTAGTCAAGAAAGATAACGGTCAATTCATCCATACCTTATGTGATGGAGAACTTCTATACCGGTTGGGTTTTACCCCTCGAGCTATAGTTGGGAAACCGTTGGAATCATTCCTACCGCTTGACTTTGCACGTTATAAGGAGGAGTTTTATGAAAGGGCTTGGCAAGGAGAAGAACATGTCGAATATGAGGGGACATTAAATGGCATCACGTACTTGGCCTCTCTTAGGCCACTTAGGCGAGAGGGAGCTACCGTGGCAGTGGTTGCGTCTTGTGTAGACATTACGAAGTTAAAAGAAACCGAAGAACTGCTTCGAAAATCAGAGACGCTTTCTGTGGTTGGGCAGTTAGCGGCTAGTATGGCTCATGAGATTAGAAATCCATTAACTACGCTGAAGGGTTTCCTTCAATTATATCAAGAAGCGAGCCAAGTCAACGCTAAACATTTCCAGGTCATCATGGATGAAGTGGACCACATTAATTTTATTGTAAGTGAGCTTCTATATCTGACGAATTCGAACACACAGTACCATGATACCTCCATCCTAGATATTCTTCAAACAACAATCAAGCTAATGAGAATGCAAGGCAATATGACTAACATTCAAATTGAACTAGAGGTTTCTCAATCACCTCCCATCGTAAGCTGTGATCCGAATCAAATTAAACAAGTATTTATCAATCTTATTAAAAATGCAATGGATTCCATGCCGTTAGGTGGAACGGTTAAGATTCAGTTGGCAAGTAACCACCAATATGCACTTATTTCCTTCAGAGATGATGGTTGTGGCATACCAGAAGATCGGATTCCACGTTTAGGAGAACCCTTTTACTCCACCAAAGAAAGAGGGGCCGGTCTGGGATTACTAGTCTGTAAAAATATTATACATAATCATCAGGGAACTATTTCTTTCTCCAGTAAAGTAGATGAGGGAACATTAGTAAAAGTACTTTTACCCTTAAATAGCTCTAAGCAACCTGGTGTCCAATCTTCTATTCGTGGGACCGCTATTAAAGTGTAATATAGTAATTATAATAGAGACAAGGCAAAACCATTGAAAAGTGGTGACGCAAAACTATAGGGACTAAATTGAATGCATCTATTCAGTATGTCTGCCAGTTGCCTCCTATTTTAGGGTACAGGGAGGAGTGTTTAACTATGAATTTATCTAATAAAACCATAAATTTTATAGAAATATTACAAACGAGTGATCTAGAGAGAGCTTATTCTGCATTAAATGGTGTAATACAATCAGACGAGTACATAGAAGAAGATATAAGGCATCAAAGGATAGCACAATTACGCAAGGCCTACCATTTGGTTAAAGTACGCATGAATAGAGAGCTCAATTCGTATGATAGACGAGATTGAGTTTATTTCAGTTTCTAGGAGAAAGTATACGATTAGTAATAATGTAAGGCCATTCTGCTTTTTTGTGTTTACTTTCGGCCCATAGCAAATCCGACATCAAATACCAGAAATGAACATTTTCCGGGAAATTACGACGATGTAAAATGAAAACAAGCTCCAAGGCCGGAGCTTGTTGTTTTGTAATATAGGATTTATAACTTAAACCGATTCATCATCATTTCCAGTTGCTTGACAATCTCTGAAAGCGCCACGGTCGATCGGGCTACTTCCTCAATGGAAGCGACTTGCTCTTCTGTCGCGGCCGCAACCTGTTGAGAAAACATGGAGGCTTCTTTAGCGGCATTAGAAAGCTCGACGATAGAAGCCGTGACTTCTTCTGATCCTGCTGACATCTGTTCCGTAGAAGCCGAAACTTCTTCGATCTGATTTGAGATACTCTGGATAGAGGTGCTGATTCTCTCGAAGCGCTCTCCGGTTTGGTAGACTTGGTTTGCCCCTTGTTCGACCTCATCAACTCCTTGTCTCATGGATTGTACGGCTTGCTCGGTGTGGTATTGTATTTTTTCAATTAAACTGGCAATCTGGTTCGACGAATCCTTAGATTGTTCAGCCAGCTTACGAACTTCTGATGCAACGACAGCAAATCCCTTCCCATGCTCTCCCGCTCTTGCAGCTTCAATGGCAGCATTAAGGGCAAGCAGATTCGTCTGATTGGCAATCTCCGAGATGACAACAATAATCTGATCAATCTCTTTTGCTTGGATAGCTAAGGCTTCTATGAATTGGGTTGTTTCTTTTGTCCGATCGGCCATCGTGCGGATCTGCATGACCGTAGATTGTACAATAGCATTACCCTCAATCGATTCCTTGGCCACTTCAGAGATGGTCTCTGCTACTTGAGAGGAGGATTCGGCAATGCGCTGAATGCCTATGGCCATTTCCTCCATTGCCTTCACACTTTCGATAGCTCCCGTTGCGGCTGAATCAGCTCCGATGGCGATTTGTTGAATCGATTCTGCCACTTCGTTGGAGGCTTGTTTCGTCTGTTCTGAACCTTGATTAACCACTCGACTTGACTCTTCAATCTCTATACTCACGTTGCGAAGCTGTTGAATGATTCTCGAGAAGTTTTCAAGCATTTCATTAAAATTACAGGCTAAATGCCCAATTTCATCCTGACTCTTACCTTCCGCTCTCACGGTCAAGTTCCCCTGGGAAGCTAGCGTAGCCATTTCAGATAACTGAATGATAGGTTGTAACGTCTTACGAACGATAAGACCCAGGAGCAAGATGCCGATTCCTCCTACGATTACCCCAAGGCCAATATAGAAAATCAAACTGGCTTGAAGATCCTGACTTACCTGGCTATAGTTGAAGTCTATCCCGTGAATGGCAATGACTTGTCCTTGATGGTTTGTAACCGGAGCTAAGATCGTAACCCAATCTCCAAACTCATCTGTGAAAGGGTCAGTAATACCCACCCCTTTTTCCATTGCTTGATTATAAGCATGCAAAAATTGCTTGGTTAACGTGTAGGTCTCATTAGGAATAAAGCCATTTTCTAGAAGGCTCTGATTGCTAAGTAGAATCTTCAAGGAAGTTGTGCCGCTGTCTTCTAACCGTTGTGGAAAGAAAAGGTAAGTATTTGCAACTTTTTCCGTACTTACAGGATTATCTAATTCGTTTTTTAGTTCTATCACCTGCTCGTGGCTCTTATATGCTGTAGGATCTTTAGGTAGGGTCTCAAGTGCGGCTTCTACTTGTGGGATATGATGAGCGATCTGGTTATGTAAGGTTTTCTGAATACTCAGCATTTCCTGGTAATACTGTTTCTTCTCGGACCAATAGGCCGTACCAGCATAAACGGAAGATAGCAGGATCACCATAATCGACAATGATAAAATGGATTTAAAGACGATTCCTTTTCTACTCATATTGAAAATCCCCCTTAAAAATATAGCAGGTATAAATTTAGGTCTTTTTTCCTATTGATAAATATTATATTACAAAAAACAACAAATTTTTACAAGAAGGAAGATCATCTAACATCAAGATCTAAGATTCGTACGATGCAACTAGTAAGTTCAAGTCTTAGCAGGATTGCTAGCGGGGGTAAACCATTTCAATGTGCAATAACACCTAAAGAAAATTAATATTAAGAAATCTCCATTTTTCACCAAAGCCCTACCATAATTTGCTATTATAAATAGGGTAAAATTGTAAGGGTTGAAATGGAGGAGAAAGAAATGCGCAGAAATCCCAAAAGATTAGGGGTAGCGGTCGTAGCTTTAGTTACTGCCTTATCGCTAAGTACACCAATTTCAGAGGCAGCTCAGAAAAATCAAAAAGTAGAAGCACAGTATCGTGATATTAAGATTTTGTACAATAACAATCAGGTGGTATCTACTCTTGAACCGTTTATTATTGCAGGTACCACGTATTTGCCGCTCAGCATGATGGCAGATGTTTTTAATAAGAATGTCTATTGGGATGGGAGTACAAAGACCATTAGTGTCACTGATAAAGCCAACCCGCAATTGGAGCAATTACGAGTTGAGCTAGCGACGAAAAATACTAATATTGCTGATCTGACGGCACAGCTTAGTTCGAAAGATACTAGAATAGCAGATTTGGAAAAACGTTTAGAATCAAGAGAGTATGATGAGGCAGATCTAGAGGAATTAGAAGAAGAGCTAAATGATGAATATGGTGAATGGGAGGACATGGACTTCAGGATATCTATTGATGGGGATGAAGATGATATTGATGTGGAAATAAAGGTGGATCTGGATGATTACGATGAGGAATGGTCTGATCTTTCTAATAGAGAAATTGAGGGGTTTGTGGAAGATATTCTAGATGATATCTGGAATGAGTATGATGATGCGGATATTTCAGGAAGTATCATAGACCGTTCAGAAAATGAAGAGGTAGTGGAATTCTCGGGAGAAGATGGAGATGTTGACGTGGACATCACCCGTTCAGGAGATCGTTTGTCAGATTTAGAAGATGATTTAAAAGATACTTATGAAGACTATTTTGATGATATTAGACTTACTGTTTACTTGAACGGCAGTACAGATGATGTTCAATTTGTGATTAACGTAGCTTACCAATCCTATAAGGAGGAATGGGACGATTTAACTGAATCAGAAATTGATCGACTATTGGATGATGTGGCAGATGATATTGCTGACGAGTTTGAAGATGCCGACATCGAAGGCTACATCTATGATACCGATAACCAGAGAAGACTGGCTGAATATTAAAATTGAAAAGATCCTGAAGATATACTTCAGGATCTTTTTATGATGCTTAAGTCGGTCCCCCAAGGATGAATGAAGTCGTATCTCCTCGATTTATGTAGTTTTGTGTATCATGCATTTTGTTCTAAATGGTAGGAAAAGGTGATAAAATAAGCTTGAATAAGGATAAAGGAGGTCAGCAGATGTTTGAAGTTCGGATCACAGACCCGGGTTCGTTGAAAATTGCCCTCAAAATTGCAATTGAAGTTTCCTTTGCTGACTTGACGGAATATCAGACATCGAGTATTAATCAACTGATCGAGAGATTACCTAGTGTTGATCATTTTGTTACGATCCATCTATCAACCGATGAAAAAATAGATCTATTGATGAGCCTCCGCTATTTCTACCAGAGTTACACGTATAGGTGGATACGAGGCAATCTAAGCAATGCATTAAATGATCTGGAGTATCAGCTTGTGAATCAGACCAGCATGGAGAAGATTGGGTAAGGGTGTCCTTTTGGGGATACTCTTTTTGTTTTGCTTAATTTTGCAGGTTTGGTTAATAATTTTGCAAGTTTGGGGTTATTTTTGCAAGTTGCTCTACTAAATTTCATATCAATGGGGCTAGTCGCCCCTCGTTTTCATGACTTATTCTGCGTAATAACGTTTCCCTCTTCCAGGAATATCAAATGGTAACCCATTGGCGTGATGATTATGTTGTACACAAGATGAACAGACAATGTTACCGCAATTCGTACACCATATCACCCATTCCCACTTGCTTTCAGAGCAAGTAGGACAGACTTCTATGGTATATAAGCAAGTGTTTTTCATAAGGTCCGCTCCTGTATTGTAATTTCAAAAACTATACTATAAATGGAGTATTTTTTCAATTGCTTTAGTCTCATTTTACATCTATTCAGCTCTTCGAATTTTAATTATAATCAGGAAAAATAAGGAATTAGGTTTAGAGGAGGTTGACTCGATTGGCCATCCGAGCATTTACCAGTGATGAAAAAATACATAAACTCATGGAGATTAATAAGTTGTTGACCAAGTCTTTAGATTTAGAGGTTGTCCTGGAAACACTGGTGAAAGCGGCGGTTGATCTCATTGAGGTTTCTGACACGATCATTCTGTACCTGTATGATCCGGAGGATCAGGTTCTAAGAATGGCGGAAGGAGTAGGGATTGATAAGTCGATGATGCACCACATTGCCTTTCGTCCTGGGGAATCTCTGACTGGATACACCTTTACGGAGAAAAGGCCGATGCTCTATCCGATTCAGGAAGATATCCAAAAGAGGATGGCAACGATGGCCGAGCAAAATTATGCCCATTACTTGAAAGGCGTCTACGGGCGGCAGGTGAGAAGTGCTTTTTGTGTACCACTACTCTATCAGGAGAGATGCCTTGGCGTGCTGGCTGTAGATAACTTTGAGAATGAGGGCATCTTCACGGAAGACGATATGCGTATTATTGAAGTGGTTGCTGATCAGAGCGCCATTGCAATTGTGAATTCCAGGCTGGTGCAAGGTCTGAAGGAAAAGAATGCCCAGTTGACCAGCTCGCTGGAGACCCATCAGAAATTTACTCAGATTATTTTGGAAGGGGGCGGGATCGAACCGATTTTAACTCTGTTAGGCCGCATCTTGCAAGGCAAAGTGAGTTATATGGATGCAACGGAATTAGACGACCCTTATTTATTTCCTATTATTAGAGAAAAAGAACACTTTGGCTCCATCCGATTGCAAAGGCCAGTTGCATCCCTGTCTTCCATTGAACGAAGTGCCGTTGAACATGCGGGGACGGCTTTGACCCTCGATCGGTTGAAACAGAATGCGTTATATGAGAAGGAATTGCATCTAAGAGGGGAGTTATTTCATCAGTTAACGAAGGGTTCTTCCATTGGGCAGCTCAAGCAGATGGCTAGACAGCTGAAGTGGGACCCCAATGGGGAGCTTCAATGCATGGTTGTGGAAGGTCGGAAGGAATCTTTATGGAAGCCGGAAAATATTCGGGATAAAGAAACCTTTATCAGATCCATTGAGGCGATTAGTCGAGGAATCCATCCGAATAGTATGGTCTTTTCATTAGGCTATCAAATTGTCGTACTTGTCCCTTATGTAAAGGAAGATACCATGTATCAATTATATCAATCGGTTGATCGGAAATGGGGAAAGGCAAAGGACATCGTCTATGGCTTAGGAAGAAAAAGTTCACTTAGCCAAGTAGGGAACTCGTTTGAGGAAGCGTTGGAAGCTGCTCGGTACGCGAAAGTAAGAAATGACCACCATTTTGTTAGTTATTCGAAGCTTGGAGCGGAGCGCCTGTGGCAGAACCTGGATCCTACCTTACTAGAGCATTATATTGAAGACAAATTAGGGCCCTTGTTGACGGTCGGCGAGGAGTGCTACGAAACGCTAGCCATGTTAATGGAATGTAATAAAAACCACAAAGTCACGGCTCAGCGCCTGCATATCCATCAAAATACCCTTTATTACCGTTTGAAGAAAATAGAGCAGATCTTAGGCGTCTCGATTGACAACGAAGTAGAATGGTTGAATCTTGTTCTTGCCTACCAGATTTTCGTGTCTACCCACAAGAAATAGATTTAAATTTGGTGGGTGTACACATTTAAATATTATGTTTAGAAAATTTATAATGATCAAAAATATATTATTTAAAAGGAGGAGAAACACCATGCATACGACCTATAAGAATTACATTGGAGGACAGTGGATTCCAAGCGAATCAGGCGAAATCTATCCGAGCCTTAATCCGGCTAATGTAGAAGAAATTGTCGGTTATTTTCAAAAATCAAATGTTGAAGACGTCAAGCATGCTATCGCTACGGCTCGAGAGGCCTTTCCTCAGTGGTCCAAGACATCGGCTCCAGAGCGTGGAGAAATTCTCTTCAACCTGATTTATCATTTGGAAAATGAAAAGGAAGAATTAGCCCAAATCATTACCAAAGAAGTAGGCAAATCCTTGCGTGAAGCTCGTGGGGAAGTGAATAAGACGATTCAAGCGATGAAGCAGTTCAGTGGAGAAGCAACACGCTTAGCAGGGGAAACGGTGCCTTCGTATGATGCGGACATCTTCGCTTATACCGTTCGGGAGCCGCTTGGGGTGGTAGGGGTTATCGCACCTTATAATTTCCCTTTAGGAATTGGAATATGGAAAATTGCCCCGGCTCTCATTGCAGGGAATACCGTGGTTTTTAAACCGGCGAGCAATACTTCCCTTATCAGTGTAAAAATCGTAGAGCTGTTCGAAAAGTCGGGAGTTCCCGCCGGCGTTCTGAATATGATAACCGGTCCAGGTTCTGTTGTTGGTCGGGAATTCGGAATGAACCCGGAACTGAAGGCGGTTTCTTTCACTGGATCGACGGATGTTGGTGTAGAACTGGGTAAAGCCGTAACAGCACGCGGTGGAAGAATGCAGGCGGAGATGGGAGGGAAGAACCCAGCGATTATCTTGGAGGATGCGGATATCGATCAAGCAATAGAGAGCATTGTGGTTAGCGGATTTTTAGATAATGGCCAGCGCTGTACCGGAACCAGCCGTCTAATTGTGCTTAAGTCGATTGCTTCGGATGTCACTCGCAAGCTAGTAGCGAAAGCTCGAGCCCTCAAGATCGGAAACGGCTTGGAATCTGGAGTGGATAACGGTCCAGTCATTGATGAGAGCCAATTAAACACGTACTTGCATTATGTGAAAACAGCGATTGAAGAAGGAGCTTTGCTTGAATGCGGCGGGGAGCGTCTTGTGGATGGGGATAAAGCCAACGGTTATTTTGTCTCACCTACGGTATTTAGCAAGGTGACTCCGAATATGACTATATTTAAGGAAGAAATCTTTGGTCCGGTCATTGGCATTTTGGAAGTGGAGACCTACGAGGAAGCCATTGCACTCGCCAACGAAAATGAGTTTGGTCTATCCTCCACCATCTATACGAATGACTTGAAGAAGGCTTTCCACTTTGTCCGCAACATTCAATCTGGGGTCACGCATGTTAACCTGCCTTCTACGTATTTTGAGAACCAGTTCCCATTCGGCGGGAAGAAGGAATCGAGCATCGGCCCGCGGGAGCAAGGCAGCACGGCGCTTGATTTTTGGACAGAGATAAAGACGGTTTATATGAAGCCATAAGGGAAGGGAGGGAGCAGGATTGAAGAAAGTTGGGGTTATTGGCTGCGGGGCTATGGGCAGAGGAATGGTAAAAAACCTGATCCAACATGGCTATAAGGTTTATGTGTATGATGTGGATCCGTTGGGGGTCGAGTCGGCTGTTTCCTATGGTGCCTTGGCAGGTCATAGCGTTCCGTCCGTGGCAGAAGGGGTAGAGGTGCTGCTCACCTCACTTCCGACTCCATCTATTTTGGAAGAGACGATTCTTGGGGGATCGGGAGCTCTTCACGTGATGGGGAAGGGGAGCCTGATTCTGGATATGGGGACGACGGATGTGGAAACGACGCGTAAGCTCCATAAGGTGGCTGCTATGAATGATGTGGGCTTTTACGACTGTCCTGTCAGCGGGGGGCCTCAAGGGGCTGATCAGGGGACCCTTACCATTATGGTTGGGGGTGATAGGGAACGTTTTGACCAGGTAGATTCCGTCTTGCAAGCGATTGGTCAGGAGATTCTTTATATCGGAGAATCTGGTTCCGGCCAGGTGGTGAAGCTATGCAACAATATGGTTGTAGCCGGAATTAATTTGCTGTTAAGTGAAGCCTTCTTGACTGGGGTGAAGGCGGGGGTATCTGTCGACAGAATCGCGAATGTGATGGAAAAAGGATCGGGACAAAGCAAGGTGCTCTCCGTCTTTGGGCCTAATCTCATTCAAGGTTCGTATGACAATGTCATCTTTTTGCTGAGCCACATGGCAAAGGATGTTGACTTATATAGGCAACTGGCAAGACAAGGGGGGATCCCGAGCTTCATGAGTTCCGTCATCTCCCAGCTTTATGAATTAGCCAAGGTGCAGGGGAAAGGGGGCATGGATACGACAGCTGTAGGTCAGCTGCTTGAAGAGTTAGCCAAGCAGAAAATCGTTTCAAGGAATGAATGAAATCAGTAAGGAGGGATTTAAATGACGGAGCAACAAAAGAATCTTTGGAAAGATTGGCGTTTACATGGCATTGTTCTCATTATTGTTTTGTTTACCGAATGGATTGGCACGCATAAGTTTTCCTTGGGTCCTGGTGTCATTTTGCTACTTCCAATGCTCTATGCGATTCTGATCGGATTAGCCCTCTTCTTCACGCCGCTGATTAAGGAGAAGCAATCCGTTAATGCCGAGCCGCTGATTGTTTTGGGGGTAACCCTGCTCATCGCTAAAATTGGGGTGATCATTGGACCGTCTCTGCCTAAGGTCATTGCGGCTGGACCCGCATTGCTTTTGCAGGAATTCGGCAATCTGGGCACCATTCTATTGGCCCTCCCTGTCGCGGTCGCCTTGGGGCTCAAGCGCGAAGCTATCGGGATGACGCACTCCATTGCCCGTGAACCGAATGTGGGGTTGATCGTGGAGAAATATGGGTTTAACTCACCTGAAGGACGAGGGGTGATGGCGATCTATATTTTTGGTACGGTATTTGGAGCCGTGTTTATGGGATTGATTTCAGGGTTGCTCGCTACGATTACTCCTCTACATCCATTGTCTTTCGCCATGGCATCCGGTGTTGGAAGCGGAAGTATGATGGCAGCGGCCAGCGGCTCTCTCATTGCGGCTTTTCCAGATATGGAGAAGGATATTGTGGCTTTTGCAGGGGCAAGTAATCTCTTGTCTTTAACGACTGGCTTATACATGAGTATTTTTATAGGTCTACCTTTAACCGAGAAAATGTATCAATGGTTAACTAGAAATCGCAAGACGGATAGCAGCGAAAACTTGGAGGTGTAGGCCCAATGCTAAAAAATATTCAAGAATGGACTCTTGTGCTGATCATCTTTGGCATCACGGCGACATTAGGGAATTGGCTTGGCTATGACGTCCTGCCGTTAGAAGCATTACCCGGAATCATTGTCCTCATTCTGATCTGCCTTGCTGGACTTATCATCCAAAAGCTTCTTCCTTTTCAGGTGCCGAGCGTAGCGTATATAGGGATCATAGGAATTATCGTATCGATGCCATGGATGCCGGGTTCTGTACTAATTGATCAATGGACGACCAAGGTGAACATCCTGGCTCTTGCCACCCCGATCCTCGCTTACGCCGGGATTGCTATCGGGCGCTCTTGGGCCGATTTCAGGAAGTTAGGCTGGAAAAGCCTAGTGGTCGCCGTATGCGTATTTTTTGGTACTTTTCTTGGTTCCGCTATCATCGCTGAGATTATCTTGAGAATGCAGGGAATAATTTAGTTCTTCGGAACAGAGTTACCGGGCGCCCCTTTGGGGCGTTTTTTAGTGTGAAACCTTTCCAATAGCAGTCTCGTCTAAAGTTTAAAAGCATTACCGCATCAAATTGGAAAGGAGTTATTATGTTTGTTCGATGGAAGTCCAAAAAAGCAATTGATGATCGCCTAAGGTACGTACAGCTTAGGCTGGAAAAGCCTAGTGGTCGCCGTATGCGTATTTTTTGGTACTTTTCTTGGTTCCGCTATCATCGCTGAGATTATCTTGAGAATGCAGGGAATAATTTAGTTCTTCGGAACAGAGTTACCGGGCGCCCCTTTGGGGCGTTTTTTAGTGTGAAACCTTTCCAATAGCAGTCTCGTCTAAAGTTTAAAAGCATTACCGCATCAAATTGGAAAGGAGTTATTATGTTTGTTCGATGGAAGTCCAAAAAAGCAATTGATGATCGCCTAAGGTACGTACAGCTTAGGCTGGAAAAGCCTAGTGGTCGCCGTATGCGTATTTTTTGGTACTTTTCTTGGTTCCGCTATCATCGCTGAGATTATCTTGAGAATGCAGGGAATAATTTAGTTCTTCGGAACAGAGTTACCGGGCGCCCCTTTGGGGCGTTTTTTAGTGTGAAACCTTTCCAATAGCAGTCTCGTCTAAAGTTTAAAAGCATTACCGCATCAAATTGGAAAGGAGTTATTATGTTTGTTCGATGGAAGTCCAAAAAAGCAATTGATGATCGCCTAAGGTACGTACAGCTGGTGAGGACAACTTGGGAAACGGGCAAACCGCGTCAGAAGGTAGTAAAGCATTTAGGCAGTATTCGAGAAAGCAACATGGGGGACAAGCGTAGTCAACAAGAGTTTTGGTACAAGGTAAAGAGAAATCTTAGGGAGCTTGGCTTGGCTCAAGGTCAGAAGGAACAGTTTGAGGAGAAAATCTCAGAGACTGTTCCATACTAGAATCTCACTCCTCCTGCCTGGGTGCATATCATGATGGCAAAGACCCAAGGGAGAGTGGAAGTCACATGCCTATAGTGAAAGAAACCCATGTCTACTACACGGTTCAGCCTGGGGATACGTTATACTCCATTGCGGCGAGGTTGGGGAGTACGGTAGCAAGCATCCAAAGCGTGAACGTCCTGTATCCGCCCTTTACTGACCCGTATCTTATTTATCCTGGCTGGAAACTACTTGTTCCCGTTCCGGGGGAGCAACCTGTACGGACGATTTATATAACCGCTCCTGGAGATACGCTTTATCGGATTGCCCAGCGTTTCTCCGCCCATCCAGATCTGCTGTTGGGGATGAATCCGCAAATTCAGAATCCCAATCTGATCTTCGCTGGTCAGTCTCTATGGGTTCCGGGGTTTGTTTATCAAGTCGAATCAGGGGATACGTTGGCCAATATCGCAGGTAAATTTGGAATCCCTTTAAATCAATTATTGTATGCCAATGAAGGCCGCCCTGGATTCTCTCTTGATTTGCTTTATGCCGGTTACAGTCTAATCCTTCCTCTTCCGTCTTCACGAAATATTGTGGTAATACGTCCACTTCCGGAGGAAATTCTTCGCAGTGGGGAATCGATTGAGGGCTTGGCTCGTGTGTTTGAAGCGAACGTGCTCATGCAAGTGGAGGATGACAGCGGCGTCATCGTATCAAATGAAAGGTTCACGACAGCTTCAGCTGGGGCGCCGGCTTATGGGTACTTTAGCAGGAGCATTCCCTTCGACCGAACACCTAGTGTTGAATCCGGTAAGCTCTGGGTATACGCTCGCAGTGCCAATGACGGCAGCATCATCGATCTGGTGCAGGTGAAAGTGAGATTTTAAGTAAGGAAGGAAATAAGGTCTGCAGGGAGCAGACCTTTTATTGTGTTTGCTTGGATCAACAGTCTGGCAGTTGTGATCAACGGTTATTTGCAGTTTTGGTTCATATATTTGCAACCTTGGAAGGGATATTTGCAATCCATCGGCAATTGGTTGATTCCGGATCCTTCCAATTGGCTGGGGACAAATGGACACTTTCCTTCTACAATAGAACTAGAATCAAACTTAAGTGAGGAAGGTGGATGTGATATGAAGCTAAATGATTTTAAGTTAGAGGTTTACTTCAACAAGTATGAGTTTTCCGCACCTTATTTGCTAACCCAATCCGATTGTGAGTCGATGTCAATTCAAGAATTGCTGCATTTTGAGCCCGGTGTGGAAGAAAAGTTCTTGAACAGTTGGTTAGGGTACACCGAAGTTCAAGGGAATCCGGAGCTGCGTGCGGAAATTTCCAAGCTGTATACGAACGTGAAGGAAGATGGCATTTTAGTGCATGCGGGGGCACAAGAAGCGATTTTCAATTATATGAATGTGGTCCTGAATCCCGGAGATCATGTCGTTTGTCAATTTCCTGTCTACCAGTCTCTCTATGAGGTTGCGCCATCTATCGGATGTGAAGTGTCGACATGGGAGCTAAAGCAAGGGGAAAACGGCTGGGTCCTGGATATGGAGGAACTCAAACGTCTCATTCGGCCGAATACCAAGCTCATTGCTATCAATACGCCGAACAATCCAACCGGCTATGTCCTTAGCCTAGATGAAATGAAGGCCATTGTGGAAATTGCGAGGGAGAAGAATATCCATGTCTTCTGTGATGAGGTCTATAAGGGCCTTGAATATGATGGCAACCGTTTACCCTGGTTCTCTGACCTTTATGAAAATGCGGTATCGCTTGGTGTAATGTCCAAGGCCTACGGGCTCTCAGGCTTGCGGATTGGCTGGATTGCCACTCAAAATAAGGAAATTTACGACAAAATGACGCGGTTTAAGCATTACACTTCGATCTGCAGCAGTGCTCCGAGCGAATTTTTAACGATCGTGGCCCTGCGGCATGGGGACAAGATCCTCCAGCGGAATCTGGAGATTATAAAGGATAATCTAGCAGTAGCCGACCGTTTTTTTCAAAAGTACGATTCTTTATTTACCAATAACAAGCCGAGCGCGGGACCGATTGCTTTTCATAGAATCCATATTGATCAACCTACGGAAGGTTTTTGTGAGGATTTGATAGCGAAGAAAGGGGTCCTGCTATTGCCAGCAAACATCTACGACTATCCTGCAAGCTATATTCGAATGGGGTACGGCAGGAGGAACTTCCCCGAGTGCTTGGCTAAGTTTGAAGAATATCTCGTAGAGAATTTTGCCTAATGAAAACATTGGTGTTGAGTCGAAAGGCCGCATTGCCGACGGGACTAGCTCTGATCACGCTGTACGATGGAAAAAGAGAAGTTTACTCGTTATATTTGCAATTTTGGGAGTTATATTTGCAACCCGTCAGGATTTTCACCTTGTTATTTATGCCTACCGCCCACTCACCTTTGACCCGTTTTGAATAGGATGTGGGAAAGGCATGAACAAGGAGAGGATCAGGTCTAATGCCAACCAGAAGAGAAGTCTACATCCTCGATAAATGGGAAAAACAACGTGTCTTGTTAGAGGAACCTAAGATAAGTCATCATAGTCCGCAAACTTGTCTCTTCGATTGGAAGAAGCTTAAACAGTATTTAAACCAATATCAAGTTGTCTACATCAAGCCCGTCGTTGGAAGCGGAGGCCGCGGGATTATACGAATCAGCACGATAGGAGAAGAGCAATATCGGCTACAGGCGGGTACGCGCCAGAAGCATCTTCGGAGCTGGAAGCAGTTGAAAAGGAAACTAAAGGAGCGACTTAAGGATAAAGGGTCTTATATGATCCAACAGGGAGTTGATCTGCTCACCGTAGAAGGCCACCCAGTGGATTTCCGGATTCTACTTCTTAAGCCTAGAAGTAAGTGGAAGTACATGGGGGTAATGGGGAAACAAGCGGCGCCAGATAAAATGGTCACGAACCATGTACAGGGAGGCAAGGCCTTAACTCTAAGAAAGAGCCTTAAGAAAAGCAGCATGGACCAGAGATTGAATCACAAGCAGATGAAAAAGGGCATGAGGCGTTTGGCTCGAAATGTTTCGCAAGCCGTAAGCAGGCGATATCCGCATGTACGGGAACTCGGCCTTGATGTGGCCTTAGATAAGGAAGGGAAGCTCTGGGTGATCGAGGCGAATACGAAGCCAGCATTTAGGTTATTCCGTAAGCATCATGACAGAACTCTATATCCAAGAATCTCCCGGGAGATGCGATCGATACGAAGTCGGTATCGTTTTTGAATGAGCAGGCGTATTGCCTGCCTTTTCTTATTTTTGATCTAATTGACCTACTTTTAATAGGAAAAAATAGATCAAATTTACCACTAAGGAAAATGGTACCATATACGTATTGTTTAAGTTGCTAGTTTATCTTAAAATCAAAATATAGAGACAAGGCAAAACCATTGAAAAATGGTGACGCAAAACTACAGGGACTAAATTGATCCTATCAATATGTCAGCCAGTTGCCTCCTATTTCTTTAACAAATAGGGAGGAATATGAAATGTCTATAGACTTGGCCAATCAACCATTAAATTTTTTGCAGGCATTACAAACTTCAGACCCCGAGAAAATATTCTCTGCATTAATTAGTGTGATCCAATTGGATGAATACATAGAGGAACATACCAAGACTCAACGGGTTGAACAATTACGTAAAGCCTACGAAATGGCAAAAAATATTGCCTAAATACGTTTCTTCAAGATGGATCATGCTGCTGCATGTCCTTTTTTTTGAAGAAATTTGGGGTCATAATTATTTAAAACTTTTGACATAGAATGATTACATTTTTGCGGTATTTTAAATGAAAAGGCTCTCTAGCAGGAGGAAACCATGATTATAACCGGCCGCTCCAAAAAATTTGAGGAGGGAATACAAGGATTCAGGGAAAATCTTCATCTGGTCGCCAAACTATTGGGGGATAAAGCAGATTTAAATGAAACTTCAGTGATTACCATCCTTCTGCAAAAAGTTTATGAAGAACGGAAGCTCTTTCAAAGTGGGAAGGAACCAAGACAGTGTGAGATCAAAGTGAAGCCGAATGAAATTGGTTTTTACTCCGGCGGTGTCAACTTTGGATGGATTATCACGGTTGAAGGGGAGTATGAATTTTATTTAATGAGAAGTTAGGGTGTTCAAAACGAAAGGCCTGGTCCGTATCCATTTTGGGATATGGTTCAGGTCTTTTTACATACGTGGACACATCAGCTTTAGGGAGATGTGTAAAAGGGGGCGGGAGCAGAGCAAGCTATTAGAATTAAACATGGTATGGATTGGAAGCTGCTAATCTAGTCCAGCAGAATTGTTAGCTTCTTTTCGGCGCAAGGCTATTATTGTAGGGAGTATGGTATTCAACTTTTTGAAGCTCAAAGATGGAACTAGGTCCGTTCAATTAACATACTTTGGACGACATTGTTGAGCCATAGCGTGAGCTTACCAGATCATGTTGTTGATGCAAGCAAGGCCGTGGCTGTACCGGTTCAGGATGAAAGTTAATTACAGTTCCTGTGTCTAGTAAAAAAAAAGGGATTTTTGTCGACTTGTCGAATAATAAATTTTGGAAGAGGCAACTAAGAGAGGGTAAATTCCCTAATTTATTCCCTCACGGAATGGAGGACATACATTTGACGTTAACAACCTTAGTTGTGTATTCAATACCTGAGGCATTCGCCCTAGCTTGCTTGGGGCTGTTTACGACGAGAACGAAGTTGACTGAACGCCTCAAGTCAATTTTTATCTTTGCCGTTCTCTGGGCGCTGCAATGCTATTTTTGGTGGCATATTGACGAATTGGATGCTGTATTTCGCATGCTTATCCAACTCCCGATTCTCATTATTTTAGCGAAATTGGTTTTCAAAGAATTATCCTGGCTCATGTCTATCCTTTACTTTTTACTAGCGTACTTCATTATCGTACTCTCTGAGATTATAGGTTTGCACATATTGGGTATGTTGAACATTCCACTTGACGTCTTTTTTTCTACCGAATTCAATAAAGCGTTGTTTGGGCTGAAGAACTTCCTTATTATAGGGATCTGTTTCGTATTGAATCGAATGAATGTGCGGATGTTTACATCGATAGAATTGCTAGGTTTGCCTAACCAAGTGAAGCATCACATTATCTTCTTAACCATCGTGATTGCTCAATTGCTTCTTTTGTCCTTTCTCAATGTTTCCTTGGCACGATGGAATTTTATAGACGGTCAAGCCTTGATTACGATGATTTCAATATCTTCTGCTGTTCTTTTATTTTTATCTTTTTATTACGTTCATGTGGTCAGGAAGTCGATTAATCAAGAGTGGGAGAACCAGGCTTCTCAATTGCTTCAATCCAATATTACTCATCTATTTCTGGAACTTCGAACACAACGGCACGACTTCCAGAATCACCTTCAAACCATCCATGGCCTTCTATACCTCGATAAGTATAAAGAGGCGAAGAACTATATTAAAGAAATGGGCAGCGAGCTTCAAGCAGTGAATTCTTATATGTGCCGAAACCCGATCCTGACCAGTATTTTGTTTTCGAAAGGAAATCAATTCCGAGAGCAAGGAGTGGAATTGAAGGCTGTCCTCGAGAGTCATTTAGAAGAGACCTCTGTCTCTTCCGTTCACCTCATTCATATCATTGGCAATCTATTGGATAATGCCAAGGATGCCGTGTTATCGGTTGACGGTAGAAGTTCGCGTACCGTTGAGTTGGTAACGAAGAAGATGGGGAATGAAGTGCTTATCCAGGTGAAGAACCAGTATCCTGCGATTTCAAGCTCATTATTGGATAAAGTATTCGAAAAAGGATTCTCTACAAAAGGGACAGATGGTCTTGGTTTAACGATCGTGAAACAATATGTTGAACAAAACCAAGGCCGCATTCTAGTCCATAGCGACAACGAGAGAGGAACGGTATTTTCCGTGTATCTCCCGGTCGTGCAAGAAAGAGAGATGATCGTTTAACCTTATTTAGAAGGGAAGTCTGCCAGGATGATAGAAAAGTGGTCTTATCGTATTGCTGCTCACATTCATCAAAGGGTTCCGGAATCTTCTATACAAGTTTTGCAATTTTCTATCCTAGCTCTGACGAATATGCTGATTACTTTTGCCATTCTAGGAGCGGTTGGTATCGCGTTACAACACCTTCCGCTCTTATGGTTTTCCATAGCCTTTATCATTCTTCGCTTTCTCACAGGGGGGAGGCATCTCCATTCACATTGGGCCTGTACGGCTTTCACCTGTCTATTTTTTACTGTCCTGTCGTATATTGAGATTCCGGTCGCCTTCTGGTGGGTCGTGATCCTTATATCCTGTACCTGGATTCTTCGATATTCCCCCGTATTAGAGGACCATCAACCAAGAAAAACGGAATCGGTTTACAGAAAACTGAAGGTTATGGCCGTTTTATTCGTATGGCTCTGCATTCCACTAGCGTATTATATCCATCCATCCTTTCTTACAGGGGTCATGTTTCAATCCTTTCTTCTTACTCCGATAGGCGTTTTCATAATCAATCGCTTAAATCAACGACTGAAGGGAGGTGATGCATGGTGATTAGTTTTATTTATACTTATCTTGCTAGTTTCCTAGTGACGTTTGCTGAATTCGTTGTTTCCCCATTAAGTACAGCAACCATCTACTATCCCGAAGTTCCTGAAGAATTAAAGAAATCATCGTAAAGATGAAAAGAGGCTGTCGCAAAACTACTTTAGAAGTAGTTAGCGGCACCTCTTTTTTTAAGTAATTTTTTCAATTCACCGGTATTTCTTGCAACCTCAGAGTTCCGGCTAAGAATATATTCTTCCTTTGGTGCTTCCTTATAAGGGAGGTTTATAGAGGAGAGGAGCCGACTGGCAGTAAAGGAAGAATCAATTTGGCATCCTGGAAGTTGAAGACTTTGAATGATAGTCTAATTCCTTCTCACCGTGATAACCAGACGGATATTTTCTGAGGTCATCCTCCTCCCTCTGACGCTTGGGGTGATGGGGGAGGAGTAAGCGGAGAAGAGCTTCCAACTTTTTGATACGGATGGGTTCTTCTCTTTCCCTCTTTATCATAGAACAGACCTCCTATTTGGGGGATGATTAGGATTTCAATAAAGTGGGGAGAAATCCTTTTAAATAAGAGGGTGATCCATCCATAATCTTGCAAGTTCCACTCACAATCTTGCATCTACCACAAATATTAATAGGAGTTTGTCTGTGGTTATAGTATTGGAACGAATGTTTGTGATATATAACACAAAAAAATTGCAAACTGTTACATAGAAGTTAATACCATATACCTATATTCTATAAATTAGAGTTAAAGTTGGCAGCTTGATTGTGACAGAGAGTCTTTCATTCTCTATTACAATAGATTTTTCCATGTAGGAGGGGGAGAAGATTTACTAGAAAGGAAACTAGTTAATAAAAAAAAGAAAAGGAGCAACCCATGATTAGGTCATTAAAAAAGATTGTGTCACTTCTTCTTATTTTCTGTCTTATGTTAACCAACCAGCTTGTACCCGCTTCTGCGCAAACTGCAGAAGGATTTGTTGACACTCAACTGCACTGGGCTAAATCATCCATTCAGAAGTGGAATGAATTTGGTGTGGTGAGCGGTCATGGTGGGAAGTTTAGACCTAACGATCCAGTTACGCGGGCTGAATTCTCTGTTATGATCAACAATATTATGAAGTACGTGGAGAGAGGAACAAACTCCTTTACTGATCTAGATTCTTCTCAGTGGTATGCGGACGCCATGCTCAAGCTTAACCAAGCAGGAATCATGACGGGAGCACAAGGAAAGTTGCTTCCAAACCAATCGATTACCCGCCAGGAAGCTGCTGTTTTGTTGGCGAAGGCATTTAAGGTAGGGAAAGGAACGGCGGTCAGCGCTTTTCAAGATGAAGCAGAGATCGCGAATTGGGCAAAGAGTCCTGTTCACGCTCTTGCCGCCAAGAAGATCTTAACTGGCTTGCAAGATGGAAGCTTTAAACCGCGTTCTCCTTTAACTAGAGCAGAAGCGGTCACCCTCTTCAACAATGTTAGCCAGGAGCTCATCTCTAAGGCGGGTACATTTTCTAGGGATGTAACAGGAAATGTTGTAGTGAACACCAGAGATGCAGTTCTGAGGGATATGTCCATTTCTGGGGATCTCTACATCGCACAAGGGGTGGGAACGGGTGAAGTTACACTAGATAACGTAAAGATTGATGGGGATGTCTTTGTTTTTGGTGGAGGACAAAATTCCATTATCTTTAATAGTGTTACGGTTAGTGGAGCGCTTGTCGTCAACCACTATAATGGGAAGGTTCGCGTTCTTGCAACGGGGAACACCTCGGTATCCGTCACCCGATTGGAAACAGGAGCGTTATTGGTCACCAAGGAGCTTACCGGTGGAGGATTTGAAGTCGTCGAGATTCCGGCTAATGTCGTAGCGGGTCAGGAAATCATTCTTGATGGTAAATTTAATAAGGTCGTGAATCAATCTGCTGATCTTCAACTCACAGTAAATGGGGAAATTAATCAACTCGTTGCTGAAGGCAACACCAGCATTAAAGGCAATGCTAAAGTAAACCAAGTGACTGGGGCTAACAGCTCGAATGTCAAAGTTAATGATCAGGCTTTTCAGCCCTCTACTCCAGCCCCATCGGGAAGTAGCGGAAGTAGCGGCGGAAGTGGCGGTGGCGATGGTGGAGGCGAAACGACGGTCTCTGTAACGGGCGTCTCAATCTCGGAGAAGAGCATATCCCTGCAAGTGGGGGCAACAAAGCAACTTACAGCTGCAATTCAGCCGAATAATGCCACGAATAAGAACGTAACGTGGAAGGTGACAGATGGCAGCACGAATGTGGTCACGATAGATCAAAACGGCCTTGTCACTGCTGTTGCAGAAGGGACCAAAACAATTGAGGTTGTCACTGTAGACGGCAAGAAGTCCGACCAGGCTGTGGTGACGGTCACGAAGGCGGTGAGGCCTGCTCTGACAGTGTCTCTTTCCAAATTCGAAGGGGAAAAGATAGACCAATCCGTTGCTATTCCTGAGTCCATTATCTCAAACAGCAGCAAGGTAAACATTCAAGCCCTTCAGCCATCCTTGCTAAAGAAGAATCATAGCGATACGAAGATCATTGCGAGTGAGCCTTTGCAAGGATCTAAAGTTAATATTATTGTTACCTTAAAGGGGCAGGACGGTTTGCCGTTAGCAGATGCAACAGGCTTATCAGCAACCGTTACTGGTGCAACCTATGATACGGTGACAGAAGCCACTTATTCCTTTGTGCCGGATTTGGGCAAATATTTATCAGCTGATTATAAGTCAGGCAGCTTCGTCTATAGCCTAGACTTGATCGATCCAGAGAGCATCCAGCAGATGAATGTAACCTTGTCACATCCTCAGTATGCAGATACAAGCTTCTCTATCCAATATGTTCCAGCAGGAGTGGCCTATATCACAGGGATAGCAGAGATCAGCAGGGATTCTGCAGATGCTCTAAGCCTAAGAGCAGGGACAGTTATTTACGAAGGAACAGCAATGAACGACGTGCTGAACTATAGATGGTTAAGAGCTCCGAGCGAAAGTGGACCTTATACTTTCATTGAAGGCGCAACCAGCTCTGCTTACGAATTAACTTCACAGGATACAGGAAAATACATTCGAGTAATAGCAATCGCCGATCAAATTCATGTAGCAGGCTCAGTTGTAAGTGCGCCATTCGGACCTGCACAAGGACCTGTTGATGCCAATGATGTGTTCGCAGCCATTGAAGCGTCATTCTTAGGCAGCAATAAGGATAAAAACAATATTATTTCGAATCTAAATTTGATGACAAACTTGGCAGCTTTCCCGAACGTGACTATCTCCTGGACATCTAACAAACCGGAGTCTGTTACGCAAGAGGGGGTTGTCACTAGAAGCCAAGGGAATGACCAATTTGCTGATCTGACAGCTACGCTTTCTGGAGGGATAACAGGGACGAAGACCTATTCGCTCATTATTAGAGCGCAGGGTACAGATCATGTGGATATTGAAGGGTTTGTTGATCCTTACTTTTTAGAGGGATATCCAAAGGCTTATGTAAAAGATGGAAACATATGGGTTCAATTTAAGCTGCAGGAAGCAGCAGAAGTCTTCATGGTCGTCAACTCGATGAATGGTCGTAGAGAGTCGAGTGTGAAGTCCGTTATGCAAGGACATGCAGGAAAAGATGATGGTGTAGTCTGGGTAGACGAATGGCCTTACTTTAAGGTAGACGATGCCTCGCAGTTATACGAATTCGATACCCAAGTTCATTTAAGGAACTATAATCCTAGCAGAGTCGAGTTTGTTATCCGGGATACGAGCAAGGATTATCTGTCACCGAATGTAACCACTGTTGTATTTGATCAAGAAACGGCAGAGGCTCTTGACACCCATCCGCCCTATATTCAAGGGGCGTTCATAAACAAAGCTTTAGACACCATTTATATGTACTATGATGAGAATCTTGATGTAGATAGTGTGCCTAGTACAACTGACTTCCGGTTGAATGTGGGAACGATCGAGAATGTGGCTTTATTCAACTACGAGGGATCGGGTCATTCTGATTCTTATGTCAAGCTCGGAGTCAGCGGTATAGCGGATGGACAGCAGAATAATTTAAGTCTTTCCTACACGGGAACGGCTATCCGGGACACTTCGGATGCCAGAAATCCATCGGGGAGCTTGTCCTCACAAGGTGTGAATCTGAGCCAAACTACGATTAAGAGTGCCACCATCAGTTCGGATCGGAAGTCCATGATCGTTCAATTAGATGGCTGGAACCCTAGGGATAACCAGGTGAAGACATCGGAACTAATCACGGTGCAGGTGGATGGACAAGGAGAGTACACTCCTGAGTCCGTTAAATACAGCTATAGTACAAGATCGATGGGATTCACCTTGCTATTTGATTCCGCATTGCCTGCTGGAAAAGTAACAGCTAAAGCGAAAACGACGGGTATTAGGAACTGGGCAATGGATCCTTACCCGGATGAACTGGTGTCAGGTGAAGCAGTTGCCATCCCAGCTCCCGGTACGCCTGTGGCCGCTTACTCGCAAAGCACAGGACAACTTACGTTAACCTTCGCACAAGGGTTTAAGTTTTACTCTTCCAACAGTGCGGCAGGTCTCGTATTGAAGGTAGACGGTGTCAGTTACGCTCTTAGAGGGTTCATTACTCAGTCGCATAACAATATTCTAACCATTAATTTGAATGAGACCTACACTAGGCACGTTAAACAGGCGGCAGATGCAGGTTCTTCACTTGAGATCATGTATGAAAAGGTTAATGGAGATGATCGCCACCAGCTGTCGGATACAGCCGGTGCCTTGCTTCCAGATTTCGATTATCTAACTGTAACGAAGCAATGATAAGAAAGAGCCCGATTCACTCCCTGTCAGCGGAGTGGGTCAGGTTCTTTTTTTGCGTTTAGTTTGTTTTAAAAGAGAAATTGGCACAATATTTGCTTTAAAAGAAGTGGGGACAAATATAAATAAAAGAAGGACCTGGAAATAGAAAGATTGAGTCCCCTAGTTGATATCAGAGAGGAGGGAAGGTGCAAAAAATTCTTTAAACTGTGCCAAAAAATGGGCAAATAAGTCAGTGAGGAGGAGAAAATAATGTTATCAAGAGCCGCTGATGTTTTATCGAACGGTGTACGAAGATATTTGCCGGATGCCTTTGTCATTGCGGTAGCTATGACATTGTTTGTCATGGTCATAGGGTTGATCATGAACATCAATCAGCCTATGATGATTTTTAAGTCATGGGGAGATGGATTCTGGAAGTACTTAGCTTTTACGATGCAAATGGTTTTGGTCTTGATGACTGGGATGGTGCTTGCAGCAGTTCCTTTTATTAAGAGAGGATTAGAAGCGCTTGCCTCTTGGCCGAAGACTCCAAGACAGGCGTATGTGATGACGTTCCTGGTTTCTGCTTTAGCCTACTATATCAACTGGGGATTAGCGGTTGTAGTAGGGGCCATCTTTGCGAAAGAAGTGGGGAAGAGGAACAAGAATGTTCATTTTCCTTTGTTAGTGGCTGCGGCGTATGCACCAACGACGCTTTATACAGCAGGGTTCTCGAGCTCAATCGGTTTGACGATTGCCACTCCGGATCATTTCTTGGCAAAGGAAATTGGGGTTATTCCAACGTCGGAAACGATTTTTAGTACCGGTACGATTCTTATTTTCCTAGTTCTATTAGTGACGATGCCTATATTTATTGCTCTTATGTCTCCTAATCGGGATATTAAATCCTATCGTCCACTAGGGGAGTTCACCAACAATGAAACCGCGGCAACAGCAGAAGTCGCTTCAACACCCGCAGAAAAGTTCGAGAACAGTCCGATCCTAGGAATTTTAATGGGTGGCGTAGGCCTTATTTATATTATTTACGAGTTTGCGAATGGTAAGGATTTAGATCTTAATATTATCAATATCACTTTCTTGAGTGCAGGCCTGTTCTTCCACCGTTCCTTAGCTAACTTTGCGAAGGCATTTAAAGAATCAGCGTCCGCGATATCGCCGATTATTTTGCAGTTTCCGTTTTATGCGGGAATCATTGCGATCCTCGGAAGCTCCGGAATGGGGAAAGCCATCATCGATACCATGTCGTCTATTGCAAGCGCAGAATCTTTCTCTGTCTTTACCTATTGGACGGCGGGACTAGTGAACATTCTCGCTCCATCGGGTGGTGGACAGTGGGCGCTACAAGGACCTTTGCAAATTCCAGCAGGAATGCAGTTAGGGGTTAACCCTGCTTCCATCGCCATGGCCGTCGGATGGGGAGACGCATGGACCAATTTGATTCAGCCGTTTTGGGCTTTGCCGATTCTCAGTGTGGTCGGTTTAACAATTCGGGATATTATGGGGTATTGTGCTTTATTGAGTGTTTGGGTAGGGGTTGTGACGAGTATATTGATTTATTTCTTATATTAAATAGAGAGAAGGCCTGGTCGATTGGCGATCAGGCCTTTTATATTTGCAACTCTATTACATATATTTGCAGGTTCAAAACGTTGGGTGCCATAGTCGAAACTCTGGCAGGTTCTCCCGGTTGCCCGCCACATGTTGAATTGCGGGAAGAGAGCGAATTATAATTTGTTTATTTCTTAGATCAATCCAACCCTTGGCTTGGAACTCCTGCAAAGTTCGGGCGGCAGATTCTCTGCTTACACCAATCATATTGGCAAAGTGTTGCTGAGTAATTCTCCAACAAATTAGATGTTCCTTTTCATATTCCATTCCAAAGTTTGCTTGTAGATCAAGTAGTAGATTAGCGACCCGTATACGGCTATCACCAAAGGCTAAATATTCAATCTTACGATTGGCTTGTTTAAGCCTATCGCAAATAACAGAGTAGAGATTTAGGAGTATTGTCGGATATTCCCGTATGAGCTCTTGTAGATCTTGTTTTTTTATCATCCATAGAACGGAAGACTCTATTGCAGCTACGCTTGCTACTCGGTGGATGTCCCCATGGATGACTTCAACTTCTCCAAAGAACTCTCCTGAGAACTGATGACCAAGAATAATTTCTTTGCAATCATCCTCACGGTAGATTTTCATGCATCCAGATTTAACAACATACATCTCATTGGCTAGATCATCTTCATAGAAAACAACTTGGTTCTTAGGATATCTTCTTTCTGAGAACTTCGAGCAAACAAATTCCTCATCTTTGATTTCAATGTTTCTGAAAAGTAGAGTAGAAAGAATAGTCTCCATGTTCCCCTCGCTCACTAGTTTTTTATTTTTATTTTAGGTCTAAAGTCCTGATAATGGAAGTGTCTTGTAAAAAATATTTTAATAAAAAACCTTAGTAAGTTGCAAAAAACAAGTTAGTAGTATATATTAATCTACAGCTGTTAATATTAATTTTAGAGGAGTGGGCACATGTTATTGCAAAAACTGTCTTGGGCAGGAGTTTTAATTCAATCAGAAGATACCGTGATATTAATTGATCCGTTAGGAAGAACTCCAGAAGGGCAAGAGAAACCCTTAGCGGGGAGAGTAGGTGAGCCGTTGGAGCCGTTACTTACTTTTGACCAACTACCAAAACCCACTGCTATTTTAATTTCTCACATCCATCCGGATCATTTTGACCCCATTTCCATTACTCAGTCATTTGGGACTGATTTACCTGTTCTTGTGCCCATAGAGTCTGTGGAGATGGTTAAGCAAACGGGATTAACAAATGTTATTGGCGTAACTGTGGGTTATACAGAAACCTACAACACCGTTACGGTGAAAGCTGCTCAATCTGTTGATGGATATGGAACCCCACAGGTATCGTGGATTGTAGAAGGTAAGGGGGGGAAAGTTATTCATTTTAGTGATACCTTGTTCCATGGATATTGGTGGAGAATTGCCCGTGAACATGGACCGTTTGAAGCAGCTTGTTTACCCGTAAATGGTCCTGTATTAGAAGTGTATGGGTTACCACAACAAAGTGTATTACCAGCATGTATGACTCCAGAAGAAGCAGTAGAAGCTGCTAAAATTTTAGGCGCAAAAAGATTAGTCCCTATTCATTTTGGAACGTTTCATAATCCACCTTATTACATTGAAACTCCAAACTTAATTGAGAGACTCGAGAGACGTGCAGCGGAAAGGGATGTCCCGTTAACGATCTTACAAGCGGGTGAATCCGTTCAATTTTCTTGATTTTCATCACTTCCGTGGGTAACGCGGAAGTGATGCTCTTATTTTCTATTTAATGAATGGATGTGATAAAATGACTGCTTTTGATGAAAAGCGAAATAAGAATCTAATTATTATCGCACTGGCATTATGTTCGTTTTGGGTAGGATTAGATTTATTAATTGTCTCCCCTTTAATCCCGATTATGTCTTCTTCACTAGACTTTTCCATCGATAAAGGTGGGCTGCTTATTACGTTCTATGCTCTGTTCTATGGAATTACTGCCCCTATTTTTGGTCCGTTTTCAGATCGATGGGGAAGAAAGAAAATGATCACATTAGGATTAGTCATTTTTTCCGTTGGTACTTTTCTTACTGCATTAGGAGATTCATTATGGATAACACTTGTGTTCAGAGCGCTATCTGGATTAGGAGCAGCACTAATTATGCCCAATGTCTATGCTCTTGTAGGAGATTACTTTGATTATTCACAGAGAGGCAAGATTATGGGGTTAATAACTGGGGCAATGGGAGGAGCTAGCGTACTGGGTATACCAGTGGGTTCATTTTTAGCAAATGGTTCAAGTTGGCAGATGCCTTTTATTATTATCTCCGTATTTTCTACTGTTACCTTGCTTCTTATATTAAGGGTACTCCCTAGACCTCAAGTAAAAGGGTCCAATGTTCGGCCATCGTTTACAAAAAATATACAAATGGCTTTTTCAAATCGTTCCATACTCTTTGCGTTGTTTTGTACGTTCCTATTCTGGGCCGGTTTCCAAGGGATGTTTGCAAACATGGGTAACTTCTATTATAAAAACTATCTTTTAGAAACCAATCTTCTTGGTTTAATTTTCTCCCTAACGGGTTTAGGTAATATTATTGGTAACGTTGTAGGAGGGAGAATATCTGACAAGATTGGGAAGAAGAGATCGATTCTTATATGCTGTGGACTCTCCTCTGTATGTGTTGTATTCATCCCTATGATTCATAGCTACTTCTGGTTTGTTATAACTACTCATTTTCTGTGGTCTATGTCTACTGGTTTTGGTCAGGCTTCTCTAACTTCTTTTATGTCGGAGCTAAATCCTCAGATTCGCGGAACCGTACTATCGCTAAACAGTTCAGCTACATACCTAGGAATGACCTTTACCACATTGATTTCTACCTTCGTACTCGAGAGTCAAGGATTTCTATTATTAGGTATCATTTGTTCTCTTTGTTTTCTAGTGATTGTACCCATTATCTCAAATTTGGTTTCAGAGAAAATGCCTTCAGTGGAAACAAAAGCAGGATAGGAGGATATAACGGAAAGATAAATTAATAATGGAGACATCTTTAACTGGTAAAAATTTGTTTGACAGGTTAAATTTATAAGTTTATATTTAACTGTATAAAGTTAATTTAAACGGTTATATACTTTGGGAGAGGGTTGGTAAGATGCATATTCAAAAGCTTCAGTGGGCAGGTATTATTGTAAAGAGTGGGGATTATTCAATCGTTATTGATCCTCTTTATCATGTAAACACAGGATTCTTTGGGGAACCGCTTGAGAAGTTCTATCCACTAAATGAATTTGAACGACCTAATGCGGTTTTTGTTACACACGCACACTCTGATCACTTTGATTACAGGGCAATTGGAGAATTCTATGGCGAATCCATTCCTGTTTATCTTCCAATTGAAGCTTTAGAAAATGCTAAGAAGACAAATTTGACCAATGTAATGGGTGTGAACGTAAAGGATACAATTGAAATTGGTGACTTGAAAGTTACAGCTACTTATTCAGTAGATGGTTTAGGGGACCCTCAGGTTGCGTGGGTTGTTAGTACAGCGGACAAGAAAATTATTCACTGTGGGGATACGCTTTGGCATGGGTATTGGTGGAATATTTCAAATGAATACGGGCCGTTTGATGTAGCGTTTTTACCGATTAATGCTCCGGTGATCAACGATTCAGATCTCATTCCTAGTCATCAGCCTATTTGTATGAATGCTGAACAAGCTGTCTCTGCAGCAGTGGTATTGAGAGCTACTACCCTGATACCAATCCATTTTGGAGCTTTTCATTTCCCTCCTAATTACATTTCATCAGAAGATTCACTACCAAGATTATTGGATGCTGCAAGTAAAAACAATGTAAAAACTAAGTTATTAAATACAAAAGAATGGTATCAAGTATAATTCCTTTGAACTTAGCCTTCATAACAGAGGAAGTTAAATGATGTATCGATTTATATTATCCCATATTTAGGAGAGTAGCTATGATTAGGATAACAGTAACCTTACCTGAACCAAAAGACCGAGAAGGATTTGATAATCATTACTTTGGAACACATCTTCCACTTATAAAGGCTCTCCCATTTGTTGAAGAGGTTACCGTAAATAAAGTGTTTGAAAGTAACAATCTTGAATTTACTCCTTACTTAATAGCACAGTTTAGTTTTAAAAGTAAGAGTATGATGGAAGAATCGCTAGCTTCTAGTCATGGAGGCCAATTATATAGTGATGTAGAAAATTTAATGAACTTTTTATCTGGACCTCCTCGTATTGTTTTCTCTGAGACCCTAGGAAACTAATGATATGTTTGGCAACAGGTTTATTTTTCACCATCGCTACACGCTTTGTTCAAATTAGATATTTTGGACATATGATAATCCCTTGTTTCTCGGGTTGGAATTTGCTCTACACGTTTGCTATACCTTGGATAGCGTACAAACATACTCACTAGTCGGGTCAGGTGGAAAAGATTGTATCATAAAAAGAAGTTGTAAGGAGGAATATTAAATCATAATTAATAGCTACTTCAATGTAATTAACAAGTTGAAAGTAGCCTTTTTATATTTAGGACCTTAAATCAGTGCAGGATAAGGAGCCATTTCCCATATTGAGAGTTATAATAACAAGGTCAACAACATTAATTCATACCCCATACACGGAATGATACATAGGGGTAGTGACCGTACCGGATTGCAATCTCACGTTGAAATAAGGTCATACGCTCAATGGTGCGATTATTCTTCAATGAACCAGCGTCAATAATTCGAAATGGAGTTGGTTTAAGCATGTTTATTACTATTTGCTTTGCGTCTTCATTTTCACTTGTTACGTAGACATCACTTGGTGATCCATTATGACAGGGCAATATTAAGTGAATCTTCAAGCTTTTTAATCTGTTGGCTCACGGCTGGTTGGGTTAGATTTAATTTCTCGCTTGCTTTAGATATACTCTTGTTCTCGACAACTTCAATAAAGCATCTAATCCAATCAATGTTCATATTGTATCACCTACTTTGTTACCATTTAGTGAAGAAGAATAACTAGTTATTATAAGCAAATAAAGAATATAACAAAATAGAACATAAAAATTTCTAGGCAATTTGAATCAGTTTGCACCGTCGGAGATCAAAAAGATGAGATGACTAAAAGATTAGGTCATCTCATCTCTTTATTGAACAATGATTTGCATTTCCGTACGATCAAGGGTTTGTTTTTGATTATAAAGCTCTTTATCAGTATCTTGGATCATATGCTGAAGGGATCTTAGTTGGCCCTTTGAGACAGATACTCCAATAGAGACACTAATCTCCAACTTCATGACATGAGAAAGCTTGGCTATCTCATGATGAAGACGATTCTGGAAGGAGTTGATCGCGGATTCTGTTGGCATTGTAGTTAGAATGAGAAACTCATCTCCACCCCAACGGGCGACAATATCTTGAGTTCTTGTATTTTCCATCAGAACCTTTGACACGTGATAGAGAACCTTGTCGCCGATCTTGTGCCCATAGTTGTCATTAATTGCTTTAAAATTATTGCAATCTAGGATAAATAAACAGAAATGGCTGCCCTCCTTATTCACTTTCTTTACTAACTTAGGGAAGACCCTTAGCACGAATCTTCTATTATAGGCTTGTGTCAACGGATCCTTAAAAGAGAAGTAGATGGCTTGATCATAGTGAAAGCCCAAGAACCAACCTATTAATGTGAACAAGCAAGCAGTAGAATCAAGAGGATGGGATATTCAGTAATGGATAGGTCTGAGAATACGTAAATGCATAAGGAGTAAATGAGTACGAATGAGGAACCAATCATTCTGCCTTTTGCCTGCATGGAGTCACCGCCATCTTTAATAACATACTAATAGTGTAAATGAAAAAAGGATTTTTTTCCATAATTTGTCTAAAATAAAAAGAGTCTACATCACATGAAAGGTGATAAGACTCAAGTTTAGGAAAATTACATGATCTCAGATTAATCCTCTGACATAGTCCCTAGCCTGTACCAATTCTTTCTCCTCCTGAATGAAGCACTCTAATGACATAAAGCCACTATAACTTATTGCGTGCAACCCTTGAAGTATACTAGAAAAATCCATATGACCTAAACCAGGAGCACGTCTATTGGTATCAGCTAAATGAACATAGCCGATGGAGGACTGGAATTGATTAATAGAGTCAGTAGGCGATGATTCTTCTATACTCATATGAAAGGTATCAGCTAGTAAAGCAAGAGATGGAGATGAGACAAGTTCAAATGCAGCTACGATGTCTCTGAGTTGGTTAAAGCAAACACTTTCGTACCGGTTGATAGCTTCAACGTATAGTTTAATATGATAATGTTGTGCTACTTGAGCAAGGTCCAAAAGAGTCGTTGAAAAAGATTCCACTTGGCTTCTTGTTATAGAAGGAAGAGGTTGAAGCACCCCAAGGGACCGAGAGGTGCCAAACGAGGGAACGACAATGACCCCTGGACACCCGATGTCGCTAGAAATTTGGATAAGTTCTTTTACACCAGCTATGGCTGTTTGTGTGGACTCCGTAGAATCGCCGAATAATTGACCTTCATACCCACCGCAAAGAGCACTCATTTGAATGGAGGTGTGGTTGAATACTTGTTTTATTTCCTCTACTCGGTCCTTGATCTGAAATGCCCATAACTCGATACCTTGAAATTCATGTTCTTCTAACCACTTTACCTTTTCAATCAATGTGTCACCAGGAACGAGATGCTCTTGACAGGATAACTTCACTTTTAACAACACCTCACTCTGTTAAATTAGAAGTGATGCCGACATGAGCGGAGATTCCTCCGTCAATGGTATAGGAGGCGCCATTGATGTATCCGCCAAACTCCCCGACTAAATGAGCAATTAACGAAGCAACCTCGATCGGGTCAGCTACTCGCTGCACGGGTGATTTATCCATTACGCGCTGATAGTAATCCGAGATGTCTTCAGGACGAATGCCTAACTGACTATTTACATACCCAGGACATATCGCATTGCAAGTAATGCCGTATCGGCCCCACTCTGCGGCAATTGTTTTGGTGTATCCAATCATTCCGTGCTTACTGGCAACATAGGTAGAGGAGTGGGCGGAACCAAGGAGTCCCTGAATGGAAGCAACGTTAACGATACGACCAAAACCAGCCTCTTTCATCTTGGGAAGAAGATTTCGAGTAAACAAGAAGACGCTTTTTAAATTGGTATTGATGATCCAATCCCATTCGTCATCAGAAACCTGGTCAACCCGATGAAAAGGTCCGCCAACTCCGGCGTTATTAATTAGAACGAGGGGAGTGTCCCAATTTTTTTCGGTAATGGAGATGGCTTGCTCGACATCTTCCTTTTTACCGACATCACAGCGAAGGGCGAAGGCTCGCCCTCCTTCCCATTCAATTTGTTCTGCGATTTGCATTGCGCTTTGTTCATTTAAGTCAAGTACAGCAACGGCCATGTTCTGTTTGGCTAATAGTTTTGCTGTGGCGGCGCCAATACCGCTTCCGGCTCCTGTTACAATAGCTACTTTTTCCATCCTATTAACCTCTCGTTTTCATTAAAGTATGCCTTTTGGAGGTAGAATTTTGACTTCATCGATGCGTACGTGCAATGGTCGCTTTGAAATATCTAGGACCGTCTCTGCCACGTCCTCTGGTTGTAGCATATCTTCACTGCAAAAGGAAGTTCGATCTTTACTCATATCGGTTTGAATAGCACCAGGACTTACAATAGATACGCGAATGTTATAA
Organism: Ammoniphilus sp. CFH 90114; assembly: GCF_004123195.1. NCBI lineage: Bacteria > Bacillati > Bacillota > Bacilli > Caryophanales > Paenibacillaceae > Ammoniphilus > Ammoniphilus sp. CFH 90114. The sequence goes on along the minus strand of NZ_SDLI01000010.1, from coordinate 146,015 downwards.
GGTTTTCCTTCTTCATTCAAAATCGCAGAGAGGCCCCGCACACCAAATTTAGAGGACCCATAAGCCCCATTTTCAGGGATGGGAAGATAACCGGCTACAGAGCTTATATTAATAATCCTTCCGCCGTTTTGCTTCTTCATAGTTTTGAAAGCCTCTCGTGAGCATAAGAAAACACCTGTAAGATTCGTTTGAATCACTTCATTCCATTCGGTCAGAGTGGTTTCCTCAATCGATTTAAAGATGCCTACCCCTGCATTGTTGATTAAGATGTCTAATCGTCCTTGAACGGAAGCAAGGTGCTCAAACACTTGTTTTACTTCTTCTTCGTTCGTTACATCCAGGTGTAGATCTTGAATTTCCCCCGATTTCACGGGGGTCTTCCATAAGGTTGGTTCTGCATTTCTAGAAGTTACAAGGACGGAAGCTCCTTCCTTAGCTAAGAGCGTTGAGATGCTTTTCCCAAGGCCGCGAGTTCCACCAGTAATTAATACGGTCTTTCCATATAAGACACCATTCAACTTTTTTGCTCCCCTTTTCTATGATTGATAGCCTGCTGCAACTTCTTGTAGGTTCTGGAAATTTCTTTCGAAATCTTGCACGGATAGAGGTCTAGCAATGAGAAAGCCTTGAATCTCGTGACAATTTTGTTGTCTTAGGAAGGAAAGTTGATGCTCCTCTTCCACACCCTCGGCTACAATGTTTAGTTTCAGGTGGTGAGCCATAACAATGATGGTTGTGATAATGGTCTCATTATCAATGTCTTTAGAAATATCACGTATAAAGGAACGATCAATCTTTAATGTATCAATAGGAAACTTTTTAAGATAACTTAGTGAAGAGTATCCTGTTCCAAAGTCATCAATGGCAAGGTGAATACCTAATGATTTTAATTTATTCAGCTTTTCAATGACAAAGTCGGCATTGCTCATGGCTACGTTTTCTGTAATTTCAATCTCTAAATATTTAGCTTCCAATTTCGTTTGTTCTAGTACATCCATAATCGTGTGGATGAGATTAGATTGCTGAAATTGCTGGGCTGATAGATTTACAGCAACACGCATAGGAGGGTATCCTTGTTCTTGCCAGAGCTTATTTTGAGCACATGCTGTTCGGAGTACCCAGTCCCCAATGGATTTAATTAACCCTGTCTCTTCAGCAATAGGTATAAATTCTCCAGGTGAAACTAAGCCCATTTCCGGATGGAACCAGCGGATCAGCGCTTCTACCCCTGTGATTTGTCCCGTCTTCATATTGACTTTAGGTTGGTAATAGAGCTGAAATTCATTACGCTGCAGTGCTTTACGTAATTCTCTTTCCAGAGTAGTTCGTTTAAGAAGCTGTTCATTAAGTTCCGAGTTGAAGAAATGATAGGTGTTTTTACCTTCTTCCTTTGCTCGGTACATGGCTATGTCCGCATTCTTAACAAGATGCTCAACACTTTCTCCATCAGTTGGGAACAAACTGATCCCAATACTTGTGGTTACGAAAACTTCATGTTCATCCAAGGTGAAAGGCTGATTAAGCATAGTAAGGATCTTCTGGGCCATTTTGCCGACTTCTTCTCTTGAAGTATCCGTTAAGATGATAGTAAATTCATCTCCACCGATCCGGTAGGCTTGTCCAAGAGAATCGAGCATTCTATTCGCAACGGCTATCAACAACTGATCTCCGAAGGTATGACCTAATCCATCGTTGACGGATTTAAAACGGTCTAAATCAAGGAACATCACAGCTATCGTATCTTTATTCATATCGGCTTTTTCGATATGTTTCTGAAGTTGAGTAGTGAAAGCACGTCGATTAGGAAGATTCGTTAAAGAGTCATGCTCTGCTTGATATCGAATTTGCTTCGTATAACTCTCCAAGTTCTGCGACATCGTATTAATCCCGTCACTTAGTAAACCTATTTCGTCTTTTGAATTTCTTTCCACTCTAACGGAGAAATCTCCTTTTGAAATTTCTTCTACTTTTTGAAGGATGTACTGAACGGGTCTGACTAAATAACCGGCAAGGGAGTAGCTAACCATAAAGACAATGAGTAGAATAACAATGGAGATGATCGCATTGTTGTATAGTTGCTCACTAAGCACATCTTCGATGAGCTTATAGTCATTTACTAGTCCAATAACGTAAGGCTTATCCGCGAGTACAGGATAGAAGCTTTTGATTACCTTTTTGCCATTAATCTCTGCTTCAAGACTTTGTATTTTCCCTGTTGTAATGGCCTGGTTCACCAGAGCAACATCGGTGGATTCAAGCTTAAAGCTGTAGTTACCAAATAGGATGGGTTCGTCATCTTTGCGTACATAAGATATGCCGTTAGATTGAGTAATAATGGGTTCTTTCCCAAAGGCCTTCGGGTTAAAGCCAGTTATCTCTAGGGTGAATTCGTTATTTTGTAGTGTTTTGTCTAGAAAGGATTTTATCCCAGTAATCTCATCAAATTGTTGGATCTGAGTATCTCGTACATAAGGATCTATAATATAGTCGGTTGTACCATCATAGAAATATCCCCATTTATCGTAATGGTCCGGATTAGAGCTAGAGACATCAATCGGTCCTGCCCAATAGTTCGGGAGTTTTTGCCCTTGGGGAACCGTTACTTCTTCCCCTCTTAATAATTGATGAAAGGCGTCAAACCAATATCCCCATTCCTTTGAACCAATACCGACTTCTTTAACATCAGATGATTTTACAGCAATGATATCTTCCTCTGTTTCTTGAAATAACGTGATATGAGAGACCCCAATTTCCTTACTAAGTCTCTGTAATTCCTCATTCGTTACCTGATCTGCTTGGGGGGAAAGGGCATACTTAGCTACAAGGGAAGCCACTCGTAGCTTCTCTCCAATGAGATCCTCAATGTATTTTGAACCTTCTCTTGAATTTTCAATTGCAATGCTGATCTCTTTAGCGGTAATCTCCATGAGCTTCTTCTGGTTTTCTACCAATATATTCTTAGTAGAATAGTAGTGTAACGCGTTATTCGATATTAGAACCACGGTTACAAGCAACAAAAATACAGTCGCTACTTTTGCCTTAATCGACACATTGTTTCCCCCTGTATGTGAAATGGTGATCGCTGTCAACCTCAAAGTCGTAATGGGTACAACTATAATTATTAAGATTATAAATTATGTCGAATGGACTATAAAGCGCAAAACATGTAATTAGTTACATTTACCTATTTAGTTGAAGGAAGATTAGGAAAAATTATTCACTTCGTAGTGAATGGGGAGTGGTTTTTGGTGGGGGTGGTCTCGCCGAAGATGGAAGAGAAAATGAGAGGGAACCAAGAGTTTGACCCGCGCAACTTGTATCCGTTGCAACGCAGCGGGTCAAGAGCTTATTTTATGTATCCGTTTTCTCGTAGCTTTTTTATCCAAACTCTTATGGTTCTAGGATGTCGACCAAAGTGTTTTGTCATTTCGTTTATAGGTGGAAGAACAAAATTTCTCTCCTTTAAGTAGATCCACATGATGTATTCACTTGTACCTAAGTTCTTGATGATTTCAGTTCCCATAAGTTCCTCCATAGAATAAATCAATTCGTATTAGAAGTATTTTACAATAAAACCTATTTTGTTGGAAGTGAAAGTGAATAGAAAGGGAAAAATGAACTACCTTTGAATTATCGAGTCGGTCCTCTGGAATAATAAAACAATAAAAGTGGAGAGAAGAGGAGAAGAACATGTCCGCTATAATTACAGAGAAGTCATTGCAATGGGTAAATGAATTATCGAATCCCGAGGTACAGGAAGCGTTAACTACACTGGTCCAGAAGCTTCCGCAGATTAAAGATGCCGTCGTCAAAATGGAGCAAGGTTTAGGTATGGTTACGGCCCTTGCTGAGGATAGCCAAACGATCAACAATATTGCTGAGCCATTGTCTCACATTTCTAAGATTGCCTTGAATAAGGACAATCTAGATGCTCTTCTGTCTCTCGTGGAGAAGCTGCCAAGAATCACTCAGGCGGTTGAAATGCTGGAAAAAGTGACTCCTTTGTTTGACCTTGTCACCAAAAAGGAAAACATCGTTTCAGCGGTTGAGGTTGCTGGGATTATCGCAGCGCCTGTAACCGAGCGTGTGCAAGAAGGCCTGTCTATGGCCAAGGAGGCCAAAGCAAGAGCGGAGCAGAACCGGCAGGATGTTGGATTATTTGGTCTTCTGCGAATCTTGAAGGATCCAACCGTTCAAGACAGTTTGAAGTTCGTCCAGGCTTTTCTAGAGGTACTTTCGGAGAAGAAGCCCTATGAGCCGTATGCAAAGAAATAAGGAATACATGATTGAGGGTGAGTCCAAATGAAGTGCCAGGCACTAATTGGTCACTCTTTTTTTTTGGCTCTAAAGAACTACTTTTGTAACACAAAGGCAAATAGAACGATAGACAGGGTGGGGCTTTGTATTGAATAATAAGAATCAATGTTATATTTAGATTATTGGTCATAAGTCTAGAGTAGGTTTTCTATACTTACAGAGATTAGAGAGAAAGGTGAGGAGGATTAGATATGTCTAAAGGATTAAGAGTAAGGGATTTCGTAAGTGGAGTCATGGTGGGGGCAATTTTATTTTCAGGAGTCGCCTATGCAGCATCGACTAAGATTGATGTGAGCTTTAAACCGATTAAGTTTTTTTTCGAGGGAGAAGAAAAAATAGCAGGTTCTGGTGAGCAAGGATTTGTCTATAATGGTAGAACCTATGTGCCTCTTCGCTTCATGGGAGAATCCCTAGGCAAAGAAGTGACTTATTATCAGGGCATTTAGAACAGCATCTACATAGGCGGCCGTAAGCCGAGCAATCAGACCAACATAAATCAAATGTCTACTACTTCTAAAAATTTGTCTTCAGAGACCAAAGAGCTGACTTCTTCTTTCAAGGCAAGCAATGGCGATTCGATTAATGGGAATGGTTTTATTATAGGACAGGGAGCTAAGACGATACCGGGATCGCTAAAGGTGGAATATAACTTAAACAAAGACTATAAAATCTTCGAAGCGGTGATTGCTCCTAGCGAGCAGTGGACGGGAAAAGAGGACAAAAACATTGGAATGGTTAAGATTTACCAAAACGGACATCTGATTTACGACAGTGGAAATATTGCTTCAAATAGGGATCCTATACCTGTAAGGCTAAGTTTAGTGGATGTGAATCAATTCCGAATTGAAGCTTATGGACGGGAATTAGGTTTATTAAATGCTAAATTCATAAAATAGATATTAAATGCTCATCTTCTATTGAAGATGGGCATTTTAATATCTCGAAAAAATCTTATAATCGCCCATTCTATTCGGGATTCTTCTTAGGTAGGATTGCTTAGGCGATGGATTGTGGGACCAGGCGTTTATTTGCAGATATCTGTTGGATATTTGCAGGTTCGGTGTGGATATTTGCAAGTTTGGGTTTAAACGAGATGCCTCTCCACAAAATCCAAGAAAACTTTGGTGCACGGTGAGAGATAGCGTCCCTCAATGTAAAAGACAGAAACCCACCGTGAAAGAGGAGGGTCCAAGGGTAAAATAGAAATGGTTGGCCCCGGAGATTCCGCCATCAAACGCGGGAGTATCGAAACGCCTAGTCCTTTTGCCACTAGGGTTCGCGGAGAGGCGCACTCATAGGCAATAAGCGGCTCGAAACCTTCACGAAGACACGTTGCAAGTAGTTGTGAACGAATTCCGGACCCCTCCTTAAAGGATACAAATGATTCTTCCCTAAGCTCTCCGATAGAAATGATTTTTCTCCTCTCCAGTGGATGTCCTTTTGCGACAGCCAAGACCAATTCATCTTGATAAAGAGGTTTGGAGCTAATCCCCGTCTGCGCGGCTAACCTTACCAAATGCGGTGAATAGGTCACATCCAAGGAGTGGCCCAGTGCGAGATCTAATTCCCCCTTCTGGAGATCCTCTAGCAACGGTTCAGTCGTATTTTCTCTAATAAACACTTTGATCCCAGGATACTCTTTCCCGAACGCGACCAACAAGCTCGGCAATCTAGTTTGCACTAGAGACTCTAAAGCTCCTATCCTAATCTTCCCGTTTGGATAGTTTATGAACTCTTTAACGGAGTCTTTTGCTCTTTGCGCCTCTGCTAGGGTCCTTTCAGCACCAATATAGAATTGTTCTCCAGGCTCTGTTAGCGTTACCCCTCTCCCGGTTCGTTTAAAGAGCTTAACGCCGAGCTCCTGTTCCAAATTCCCGATCTGTTGCGAGAGCGCCGGTTGGGCTATCTTTAGCCGCTCAGCTGCTCTTGTATAATTTTTAAGTCTAGCTACTTCGACGAAGTAAAATAGCTGTCTAAGCTCCATACATTCTTAACCACCTAGTTATCAGATATAAGCGATTCTTATAATAACCATATCATATATATATTTTTTATATCAATTAAGCTATATTATAATCCTTTATACATAGTGAAAAGGGAATAGTTGGTTGTTGTTTTCATCATGAGAAAATGGAGAAAGAAGGAGAGAAATTGGGTAGCAATCAATTACAAGGAAGATGGTACTTTGGCTGGAACATTGTAGCCGCTTGTTCCATACTCACACTCATAACGGTAGGGACTCGGTTAGGCATTGGGCCGTTTGTCAAACCAATCTTAGATGACTTAGGAATGGATAGAACCGAACTCTCGGTCATTATCGCCATTGGCATGTTGGTTTATGGACTAGGCATGCCGTTGGCAGGGAGACTGTTGGATTCATTGGGGACACGCAACGTTCTGCTGATTGGCGTGGGGTTGGTCGTGTTATCTATTATTTGGACGTATTTTTCTCATGACATGCTGAGTTTTGCCCTTGCTTACGGCGTGCTGCTCTCGTTGGGCTTGTCTTTTACCAGTCCGGTGACCGTGACTCCCGTAGTGAGTAGATGGTTTACAAAGCAAAGAGGAAAGGCGCTGTTTTACCTGTCAACCGGCTCCATGGCAGGAATTGCGATTATGACTCCCATTTTTACCCTATTGATTGATCTTGTCGGGTGGCGCAACACCTTGCTGTTGCTCGCCGTCATCTTTATCGTGATCGCTGTGCCTTCCGCTATTTTTATCATTCGCGATGAAGTGCCTGAGGGAGGAGATGCCTTGTCAGGAAAATCGGGGGGCTCATCCTCTAACAAAGGACAAGAACCACGGATACTGTCCTCTTGGACGGAGGCGCTTAAGACACGTCCGTTTTGGCAAGTGGCTTTTGGTTTGTTTGTCTGCGGCTTCAGTATGAATCTGCTTGGCTCGCATGGCGTGCCCATGCTGACAGATCATCATTTTTCTAATGTCACCGCTTCATTCGGGGTCGGGATCATTGGTATTGTAGCCATGGTCAGTACGGTGTTCTTGGGTTCTGTTTCAGATCGCATTCCTCGTCGAAGTATGCTGAGTTTGATTTATTTTATACGTGGATTGGGTTTCTTAGGACTCGTGTTGGTGATGACTCCATGGCAGTTATACTTGGTGGCTACGATCGGAGGGTTGGTTTGGGCAGGCAGCGCGGCACTGTCTTCTGCGATTCTTGGAGATGTCTACGGTGTGAGATGGGTGGGTATCTTATATGGTTGGGCCTATTTCATCCATCAGATCGGGGGGGCAATGGGTTCTTTTCTAGGGGGATGGAGCTATGAACAGTTCGGTACACACCTAGTTTCCTATAGTATCACCACCTTCTTATTAGTTTTGGCGAGTGTGGTATCTTTCCAGATACCCTCTCAGCTTCATTTGCCAAAACAGCAGGATTTGCCTCTAAAGGCTACATTATAAAAATCATAAGATGTGCATAAAGAAGGGTTGCGACGGATTCGCAACCCTTCTTTGTTATCCCAAATACTCTTTATACGCTTCCAATGCTTGCTGTAGAGTACCCCTTGTTTCTACCTTTTGGTCTAATTCTATCCCTAACTCAACAATGGTATTTGTGATTTCAGGACGGATCCCCGTGATAATGGCTTTACATCCTTGAATATTGATTCCATTTACAATTTTGAATAAATGCCCGACAACAGCCGTATCCATATAAGCAGTTCCAGATAAGTCTATAATGATATGTTTTAATCTTAACTTGTGAACTTGAACCAAGACATTTTCTTGGATTTTCTTTGCCCTAAACGTATCCACTGTCCCTATGATGGGGAGGATCGCCATTGAATCGGACAATGGAATAACCGGAACAGATAATTCATCGATTACTTCCCGTTGGGATCGCAAAAGCTCGTCTTTATATTCGCTAAAACTGGTGGAAAAGTGTCTAATATAGGAATCAAAATTAAAGTTTACCTTTTTCTCTAGCTCGAAGGTCTCATCTTGACCTAAATCAAGATGCCTGTGGAAGTTATATAGGAAATCCCAATAAGTTTCGCGTAACAAATGGTGCCATTCAAGCTTCAAGATTAATTCCAAATTATTTTTCGCCCAATTTCTACCATGTTCTTTTGCATGCATGATCAGCCCATGCTCGTTAAATTCATTAAGTGCATCTACGATTTCACTTGCGGATTGAAGCAAATATTCTTGATTGATATTTTGGGTTAGGCTTTCAACCGTATCAATCATGCTTTTGCCTTTCGTAATGAGCAAATTTTGAAACTCATTTTTATTCTGACTGTAAAACTCCTCAAAACATTGTTTTTCCTCATATAGTAAATTCAATTTAATCACCTCTAAGTTTGTGTATTGATTAATAGGAAACTGAATCGTGAAGGTGGTTCCTTTCCCAACCTCACTTTTAACTGAGATTTTTCCTCCATGCTCATAGATCGTTGAGAACACCTGAGTTAGACCCATTCCGGTTCCTTCTGCCTTAGAAGTAAAAAAGGGCGTTCCAAGCAAATCAATCTTCTCTTTTGGGATCCCTATTCCGGTATCCGATAAGATAATCTTTAAGACATTCTTAGACTTGTAGTGTTTTATTTTAATAGTCCCTTTATTATCCTGCATCGCTTCAAAAGCATTTTTTATAAGATTAAAAAAGGCCTTTTTTAATTGGTTCTTTTTCCCATAAATTCTTTCATTACAATCTGAAAAATGGGTATCTATGACAATATCGTAGGACTGATCTTTAAAAAGATAGAGAAGAGATTCTATTTCACTACAAAGATTAATCGATGTGAATGGTTCAACCTGTAAATCGGGCTTGGACACATGCAATAAATTTTGGAGAGTCTGAAGAGCATCTTCTAATTGCGAATAGGCTAAATCCACATAGGTATGTGGAGATTCCTCTTTTAATAACTGGAGAAACCCTTTAACAGCGGTCAAAGGGTTTTTAACTTCATGTGCAATGCCAGCGGCGATTTGCCCAACTGAAGCTAATCTGTTAATGGTTAAATCTGCTTCATTATTGTTTTGTAGCTTATTTTGATTTCCATTTGATACAGACAACTTTTGTCCCTTCTTTCGAGGTTTCTATCGTAAATTCATCCATCATTCTTTTTGCCCCGGTTAATCCTAACCCCAATCCGCGCCTGTTAGGGCTACCTTTTCCATTTAGAATATCATCTAAATGATCAATGCCTTTCCCTTGGTCTTGAATGATAAACTGGATCCCTTTCTCGCCAATGAGCTCACAAGAAAAACTTCCTGCAGACTGTGCATGGTCTAGAACATTTCGTGTCAGTTCAGAGACAGCAACCACTACTTTCTGTTGCTCCATTTCTGTAAAACGGAGTTGCTGCATCAATAAACGCACGTTATGAAGAATGAGATAGATATCATTTTCATTTCTAAATTTAATATAGTATTCATTCATAGAACAATAATCCTCACGCGATACAAATTATTAAACAAAAATTCATCTATTCTTTATCTATGATAATTATAATCTTGTTAAATCAATTTTAGAATCACTTTTAAAGGGATTTAGAGTATTACTGAATGCAATTACCTTTATGAACAAATGACTAAATTTCAAGTTGTTTAGGTCTATTGGCTCAAATGAATACCGGTAGGGGCGAGGAGCAAACTAAAATTAAAAAAAGGCACCTACAATGAAGTGCCTTGAGTATAGTAATTACATTTCATTAGATCTTAAACTTGCTTATCGCTTGTTGTAACTCTTCAGCCATGTCACTTAATGCTTCTGCAGAGGCAGAGATTTCTTCCATAGAAGCATTTTGCTCTTCGACTGCGGCTGCTACATGTTGGGTATTCCCTGCGGATTGCTCAGAAATTTGTGCTACGCCTTCCATCATATTCACCATACCCTGTGAACTAGCGTTTACTTGTTCAACCACGGCAGCTACCTCTTGACTTTGTACCGAAATTTCTTCAATCATTCCCCTGATATCTTTAAAGGAAGCTCCTGTTTGGTAGACGAGCTCCATTCCTTTTTTAACCGCTTCGGTTCCGTCATTCATAGAATGGACTGCTTTGTCGGCTTCCGTTTGAATTTCTAGAATGAGTGTACTGATTTGTCCAGCAGCTTGACCAGACTGTTCTGCTAGCTTACGAACTTCGTCCGCTACGACGGCAAACCCACGTCCTTGTTCTCCTGCTCTAGCTGCTTCAATGGCGGCATTCAGAGCTAGTAAATTCGTTTGACTAGCAATTTGGGTAATCAAGCTAACAATTTGACCGATTTCCTTAGATTTTGAACCGAGCGTATTGACCACTTCGGCTGAGTTTCCAACCGTTACTTGAACATCATTCATTTGATTGATGGTTTGATCAACCACTTCTGAACCTGAGCTGGCTTTTTGAGTAGCACTAACGGATACATCCGCTACAGATTGAATGGAAGAGGCTACTTGATCCATTCCTTTAGAAATCTCAATGACTACATTCGTAGCTTGATTAGAACTTTCTACTTGTTTCTCTGAGCCTAAAGCTACTTCTTGAATTGAGCTAGCAATTTGTTCGGTCGCTTTACTGGTTTCTATCGAACTTGCGCTTAGTTCCTCTGAAGTTGCTGCTACTTGCTCTGCATTGGATCTTACCTGATGAATGATATCTCTTAAATTAGCAGTCATCTCATTGAAGGAGTCTGCTAGGCTGCCAATTTCATCCCGATTTTTAACCTGAATCTTCTCAGCCGTAAGGTCACCGGATGCGATGAGCTCAGCGGCTTTGGCGACCAGAAGGACGGGTTTACTAATCATTCGACTCATCACGTAGGCAATGACACATCCAACGATGAGGGCCAAGACACTCAACCATAACAACCCTTGCTTCGTAGTGGCAACAAGAAGTGTTGTTTCTTGACTACCTTGATTCACAAGTTCTTGTTGCGTCTTAATCATTTGATCTAATATTTCGTCCATCCTTTGGGTAACTGGGCCAATTTCTTGAACCCTCTTGGTCACTTGAGCCATGTTATCTTCATCTTTAAATTGGATAACTTCGTTTGCAGCCGCCCCATATTGCTGATGTAGAGTATCAAGTTCGGATAATAAATCTTTCATCTCTTGAATATTTAAAATGGAAGAAAGCTCCTGGCTCGTTTTTGTAAACTCCTCCCTGGATTCGTTAAAAGAGGCTAAGGTTTGCTCTGATGGAGATAATAAATAGCCGCGCGCTTGATATTGCTCATCCTTCAAATCTGCCGCCATGTCTTTCAATAAATTAATCTTGTATACTCGATCATCAATCAAAGTAGAGTACGTTTGATCAACATCGGAAATTTGAACATAAGCCAATCCAGAAATTCCACCCATAAGGATAAGGATAGATAAAAAAGCCACGTACATTTTCTTCATAACTGTCATTTTCATGGTGTTTTCCCCCTAGGTTTAGCGGTTAATCAGCTTTTCGATTTCATCAATATGTAGAGGCTTATAAAAATAATATCCTTGCGCTTCATGACAATCTTGTTCTGCAAGAAATTGATATTGTTCTTCTGTTTCAACACCTTCTGCTATGACTTTGAGCTTTAGGGTTTGTGCTAATTGGATAATGGTCTTTATAATCGCTTTATCCTCTTCAAGTTGAAAGCTAGAAAAAAAAGATTGGTCAATTTTAAGATGATCAATAGGAAACTTCTTTAGATACCCTAATGAGCTATATCCAGTGCCAAAATCATCGATAGACAGGCTGATACCTAACTCTTTTAGCTCTTGGAGCTTGGGGAATGCCTTGTCTATATCCATCGTCATGCTCTCCGTTATTTCTAGGTTTAGAAAAGCAGGATTATATCCCGTTTGCTCTAAAATCCTTGAAATCACTTGGGTGAAAGAAGGCGAATTCAATTGTACAGGAGAAAGATTCACCCCAATTCGAATGTTATTTCCTTGTTGATGGAGTTTCTTCCCGTGTTCACAAGCGGTTCGTATAACCCATTCTCCTAGCGAATGGATTATGCCCGTTTTCTCTGCAAGAGGAATGAATTCGGCAGGAGGAATCAGGCCGCGTTCTTTGTGGTTCCAACGAATTAATGCTTCAATCCCAACGATTTCACCCGTCTCTATGTGGACTTGAGGCTGATAGACGAGATGGAATTCTTGGGTATAAAGAGCCCTATTTAGATCATTCATTAGAAGAAGTTCATTCCAATCTTGGCGATCCTCCATTTCTGGAGAATATATATAACAAGAGACTTGACCCTTATCTTCCTTAGCTTTTAACATGGCTTTGTTTGACTTGCGGGTAAACTCGTCTACGGTTTCACTATGCTCAGGATATAGACTCACTCCTATGCTTGCTGTTATCAATAATTCATGGTTCTTCAAGCGATAGGGTCTTTTAAATACATCAAGGATCCAATTACACTTACTTTGCAATTGACTTTCATCTTGATACGGAGTAATGACAATAAACTCATCTCTACCCACACGAAAAAGGTAAGAGTCATTGCTAAAATGTTTTTTTATCCGTTGAGAGATTTTGTATATTAATTGATCTCCCGTTACATATCCTAAGGACTGATTAATCACGCTTAAATAGTCTAAGCCAATAGATATCATGGCCAATTTCTGAGTTGTTGCTATTCTTTCACAGTAGGCATGTATTTTCTCCATTGAACACAAATCAGTTTCTAGCATGTGGGTTAACGATTCTACACGTATATCCTTTGTGTCCATTTCCTCATCCCCCTCAACAGTTCTAATAACCTACAAAATTATTTATAAATCAACATTTATTAAGTCTATTTTACTATTCTTCGTTGTGGGGATATCCGCAAAACTGTTTCGTTCTTCCGCAAAAGTTTAAGCAAATTAAAAAGAGAGTAGGGAAGTCCTGCTCTCTTAATGAGGGATATAGATAAAAACATTTACTCCACGTCCAAGGACGGAATGAATTTCAAATTCTCCTTCAAGCATTTCAACTCTTCTCTTCATACCCGATATGCCCATATACGTAAAATTGTCAATTGAACAGGAAACTTTCATTCCAACTCCATTATCAAGATAAATCAAATATATTCCAGTAGGTTCACAATTGATCTCAATTTTTACTTCTGAAGCATTGGAATGCTTGGTAGCGTTATTAAGTAGTTCTTGTACAATTCGGTATAACTGAATCGTAATCTCTTCTCTTAATTCATAGTGATCTAAGCTTGTTTTCAAAAAAACTTGATAATTTCTATCCGGTTGGGTTTGTTTAATGAGCCTTTCTAATATTCTTTTCAGTCCCATCTCTTTGATAAAAGGTGGACGAAGTTCATGACACGTTCGTCGTATCTGATAGATGACTTCTAACAGTCCTTCCTTGAATTCGATTAAATCTTCAGTGCTTGGTGGATGATCTTTCCGTTCAAGAAGCTCATTTAGTCTGCGGTAGTAGAGTAATTGCTTTTGAAGGGCTGAGTCATGTAAGTCTGCAGATAAACGAATTCGCTCTTTCTCGGATAAGTTAAACAGTAATTTTAATACCCATCTTGGCGGACTAGGATTTTCTGCAACGGCTTCTAATTGTCTCATTAGATCTTCAATGGTTCCAAAATTATCAAATAAGGTTTGAACATATCGGATTACGATATGCAACCAGTCAAGCTTGGTATCTAATTCTAGTAATAAATTCTTATCCCTGAGAATTAAGATCTGCAATTTGTTATTTTTATTACCAAGGACGAACGCGATTTCATCTTTAAGTTCGAATTGGTTTATTAATAAGGACTGCTTGATAAAGGCATGATAATGGGGGAGATTCAGTTTTGTTAAATCAAGTGATCCGTTAATGAGTTTTATTTCTTTCTCTTCATTCATCTCAATAATCCCTATATCATTGATCTTTAGGACATCTCGAATTTCTTGAATCAAACGATTCTCCACCTCATTGGACTTAGGTAAATGGTGGATGTCTTGTAAAAATCTGTTAATACTTTGATGTAGAGACCTGTACCGTTCTTCACTTTGGATTAGGGCAATCTCAGCCCTCTTCTGTTCCGTTATATCTTTAGCCACCCCATGAACCCCAATAATCTGATGGTTGACCGTGATCGGGATACAACAGAAGCTAATTTGTTTAATAGAGTTGTCTTTACAGATCAATTTCACTTCAGCATTTTGCGGTAATCCTTGCTCAATGACACTCTTAAAGATGCAGGTTGTTTGTTCTAAATCATCCTCCATGATGACGGAATGATAGGTCATTTGCAGAAGTTCTTCTCTAGAAAAGCTAGTCAGCTTTTCACTTTGCTGATTGACTTCTACAAAACGCCCCGTGAGGTCCAATGAATAAGCGGCATCGGCATGATTGTAAAAAAAGGAACGATACCGTTGTTCACTTTCTATCAATCGCTGTTCCATCTTTTTACGATCGGTAATATCTGTAGTCACACCGTCTAACCCTGCGAAATGACCATCCTGATCTAGTATGGGGGTTGCGCGAACTTGTATCCAATGATAGATATTCGTCTGATAATTTCTAATTCTATATTCAGCCACGACTTGTTCGCCTTTTTGGAGCGTTTTTATTCCTTCCTCCACGATAACCAAGTCATCAGGATGAATGTGCGACTTCCAGACTGATGGATTTTCTTGTATAAAGCTGGTGGATACTCCAAAAATATTCTCATATCCTTTTGAACAAAAAATAAACTCGAATTTTTCGTTCATAGACCATATGGCTACATCAACCGTATCTAGTATTTGTTGAAGTTTTCTCTTAGTCCATGAATATTGTTGCTCTAGTGTGTTCTCTGGGATCTGCAGCCATGAATCCAATCCAATTCCTCCTCATTCTAGATGTTCTATCTCGTACGGATACCTAGTTCGTTTGCCCGTGCAATGGCTTCAATTTTGGTGCTTACCTCCAGCTTTTTGAATAACTGACTAAGACGGTATTCGAAGGTCCTTTGCCCTAACAATAATGACTTGGATATCTCACGGTTGCTTCTGCCCGTACAAAGTTCCTTTAAAATGATAATTTCAAATTCCTCTAAAATCCCATTGTTCTCTTGTTGAATAGAATCTTGTTGTTGAAATAGCTTTCTTAAAGTTGTAACCGGCAACACGGTTTCATTACGTATAGCACAGCGAATCGCTGTAACCAGCTGATCAGGATGTGCGGTTTTCGAGACAAAACCAGTCACACCTGATTCTAACAAGATAGGTAATTCAGGCTCAAGATCAAACCCTGTATAGATTACGATCACGATATCTGACTTTATCTTCCGTGCTTCCTTAGATAAAGTGATACCGTTAGGATCCGGCATATTCAAATCCAACAGAAGGACGTCAAACTCCTGTTGGCCAACTAATTTCACTGCTTTCTCTCCACAAGTCTCTGAAACGATTTCAAAATCATGCTCTTTTTCCAACATTGTTTTAGTCCCATGGATAATCGCTGGGTGGTCGTCTACTAGGAGAATACGAATCATGTTGTTCACCCCTTTTTATTGTTCAACATACTATCATTATATTACCTTAAAACATTTACTAGATTTAATAAGAGATTAGTGGGAATTAATAACAAAGGAAAAAGGGAATAGCCGGTTTGGCTACTCTCTTGAGCTGGATCTGGTTGCAAGCAGATCAGGCCTTATTTCCTAGTTAAATAGTCGGAAGGGAAGGATAAAAGTAGAATAATGTCGAAAATGTTACTTAGTTAGAAAGTATAGACATTTTTAAGGAGGACATGGTGTTGAAAAAGTTATGGACTCGGATCGGACTATCAATCATGAGTGTGATGATGGTTCAGTCCCTATGGGCTTCTCCCATTCTTGCGGAAAATGTGGAAGAGGTAGAAACACTAGAAGAAGAGATCAAACTCCCTTTGCTTCTTAACGATGGAAGAATTGTTAAAGGCCGTACGCTTGTACCTGCGAAAAGTATATTGGAAGCGCTAGGCGCTGAGGTCGAGTGGGATGGAGCCACTCGTACGGTTACGATTACGGGGGATAAAAGCATGGTTTTACAAATTGATTCCAAGATCGTAACGGTAGACGGAGTTGAATATACCTTGGATGTGCCTGCTCAAATTATCAACGGTAAAACGATGGTGCCTATCCGTTTTATAGGTGAGAGCTTTGGAGCTGAGGTTCAATGGGATCAAGAAAATCAAATGGCTACTATTCTTACGCCGGAAATAACGATCATGGTGGGAATCGACCAAATCGTGAAGGTATGGGACATGGGGCCGAATGGTTTTGATATCAACGAACATCGAGACTTGAATGGAGATGGAAAGCCAGATACGCTTCGAATCACAGGCGGAAAGGGCAACAAGCTCTCTATTTTTGTAGAAAGCAACGACCAATCGGTTGAGTACACTTCCGAACCGGATTCCATTGTAAGTCAAAAAATGATGCTCACAGACCTTCATAACAACGGGAAGCTGCAGCTTTTAGAAGTTCAGAAGAACGTAAATGATGGCGATTATTACCTTGATGCTTACACTTTTGTGCAAGGTGAATTTGATCTGGTTGCCGGACTTCTTCCGCTTAACGAGGAGTACTATATCTCTAGGAATAAGGTGATTTCTGGAGATATAGAATATGTATTTACGGGTACAGGCTTCGTGGATCGTGGTGGAAGCAAGGTTGGGGAGGTAACGACAGTAACGGAGGATGAGCAGAATAGCTCAAACCAACCATCCCAAAAGCCAAAGAAACAACAAGGCACTTTTAATGGAAAGACCGTGACTGAGGGAATGTCGAGGGACCAAGTGTATCAGATCCTAGGCAAGCCGACTGAAATCAAGCCAGATTTAGAATCCCAAGCCATGTTCAAAAAGATGTTCGGATTCGAATCGCCGATGATTCAATGGAACTATATTAAGAGAAGCGGTGGGATGACAGTAGAAATTTTGGCTGTTGTCTTTATGAATGGGAAGGCAGAGAGTTTTGTTTATTACGGAAACTAAGACATGCACACCAAGGGAGACAGAAGATGAAAAAACAATGGGTAGTAAGTTTACTAACATTTAGTTTGATAGGGTCCACTTTTCCTGTACAAGCTAGCAGCAGTCCAACCGATATAAACGGGCATTGGGGCTCATCCACCATTCAATGGGCGATAGATAAGGAAGTCGTGAAAGGGTATTCGGATGGAACGTTTCGTCCCAATAAACAAGTTTCGGAAGCTGAGTTCCTCGCGATGTTAATCAAGCTGTTCCCGAACTCCAAGTCCGAGTTAGAAAAGCAGGAGAGTGCCTCGAATTGGACGGAACCTTTTTATCATGTTGCTAAACAGTTTAACTTGCCGGTCAGTTCAAGTGGTTCATCACAGTCTATATCTAGAGGGCGAGTAGCGCAAATTCTAGCAGCATCCCTTGGGAAAAATTACGATATCGATCATGCTATTGTCTATCTATTTGAAGAGGGAGTGTCTAAGGGGTCGTCCAATAAAGGCCGGATTACAATAGATAGCTATAATCCGGAAGGGTGGCTAACCAGGGCGGAAGCTGTACAATTTTTAAAGAATCTTCAAGTAGAGGAAATGAAAACTCGCCCCGCTCAAGTCGAAAAACACCCACAGTATGACAAGTATGTGGATCCTAATTCCCAGGCGTTGTTTTTAATTCAGAGTCAAAAGGGAACGTTCGGATTCATGGATAAGAACGGAAAAGTGGTTGTTCCTACGGATTACGTAGCTGCGACCGCGTTTCAAGATGGGTTGGGGATACTCGGATACAAAAATGAGAGCATCGCCGCCTTTGGCGATCATTACCTGTTTGGCTTTATTGATCATCATGGACAGTGGGTACTGAAGCCTCAATATGGACAAGTGTCCAAGTTTTCGGAAGGGCTAGCTTTTTACAGCACATATGGGATTAACTCTAAGGATAATTCCTATGGGATTATCGATAAACAAGGAAATGTGATTAAAAATGAAGAGGACTATTTGGGCCAGCCTTACAGGGTAAATCAAGTGTACGGTTTTTCCGAAGGCATGGCGGCTTTCATGGATTATACGGTGGAAAAATGGGGCTATGTGAATCGAAAAGGTGATATCGTTGTTCCTCCTCAGTATGATCGTGTGCATAACTTTTCCCATGGCTTAGCTCTCGTTGAAAAAGACTATAATCTCTCATTTATTGATAAAAACGGGAAGGTCGTTGTAAGTCTGCCTCCCCACTCATGGGCAGAGCCTTTTTCAGACGGGGTAGCGCTTGTACAAATCGGTGGGACAGTCAAATATATCGATCCTACAGGGAAAGCGGTCCTCACATTGCCGAATAACGGCAATACCTATTCATCTTTTTCGGAAGGCCTAGAGGTTGTGGGCTTGAGTGAAGGTGAACAGTATGGCTACATGAATAAATCGGGGAAGATCGTCATTCCCGCTAAGTTTTCCAATGCAAGTCCTTTTGTTGAGGGGTTAGCCGTCGTTTCGCTGCCAGATAAAGACGGAGAAGGATTAATTGATGCCACAGGCAAACTCGTCATCCAGCCTAAGTATTATTTCGAAGGTGATGTAAAAAATGGGCTCATTCAATTTGTCATTGACAACGAGAATCTGCCCGATACTGAAATAGGATGGATGAACAAGCAGGGGAAAATATTGTGGAAGGATAAAGTTCCAGCGGACTAGAGGGCAATATGCAAATCATCAGCAACAAAATACGCTAAAGAAGGTTTCTGTTTTATCTTCTGTTTAATGGATTATTGTATTTCAATCGCTTGTAGTTTAAGCCCTACTTTGTGAGGGTTTTTTTTATTTATTATTTAAAAATAAAAAATGTTGTAAAGACAACTAATTCATGGTAAAACTGTATTACTGTAGGTCATTGGTCATGGTTCTTATAGGGTGACAACTAGATAGTAAAGAGAGGGGAACTTATTTTGAAAACGCTTTCTATACGCACTAAATTTATCGGACTCTGCTTGTGTCTGCTTGCGATTCCAAGCTTGATTATTGGAATCATTGGTTATCAAGTGTCTTTAGCTGAATTAAATAACAGCGGTCAGGTTCTCCTCAAGAGCCATGTGAAGTCCATCGTAGGGATGATAGAGGCGTTGGACCAGGAGGTAAAGAAAGGCACGCTTTCTCTAGAAGAAGCCCAGGAGCGGGTAAAGATCTATATGCTAGGCGAAAAGACTAGCGAAGGGAAGCGGCCGATTAACAAAGAGATTGACATGGGAGAGCATGGCTACTTCTTTGTTACTGATGATAAGGGCACTCAGCTAGCACATCCTAATATCGAGGGCCAAAGTATTGTTGGATTAAAAGACAAAGAGGGAAATCTTGTTGTGGATGTGGTTGGTGTTCCGCTGTTTGATGCTCTTCTAGCGAAAGGCAAGCAGGGAGGCGGCTACATTTACTATGATTGGACGCTGCCGAACAATCCAGATAAGATGGCTCCCAAAATTTCATATTCCGAAATCGACCCTAACTGGGGTTGGGTAATCAATGCGGGCTCGTACATGATGGACTACAACCAAGGTGCCCAAAAAGTTCTCTATATGCTGTTGATCACACTGGGCGTGTCTTTATTACTAGGTGGAGTGATTGTCTTCTACTTTACCAATCATCTGATTAAGCCTTTGCTATTGATGATTCATAAGGTAAAGCAAATCGCCGAAGGTGATCTTACTGGTGAGCCTATACGTATTACGAATCATGATGAAATTGGTCAATTGGCACAGCACCTTGAAGCTATGCGTTCTAATTTGAAAACGCTAATTCTCAAAGTGAACGAAGGAATCACGCATGTCTCTGCATCATCGGAAGAATTTTCAGCGAGTGCTTCAAGCTCGACTCAAGCCATTACGACGATTTCTCAAGCGATGCAGGAGGTGGCGTCAGGGGCAGAGCTGCAATGCTCGCACTCTGATGAAACGGCGAGGTCGATGCAAGAGATCTCCGTTGGTGTTCAGCGAATCGCGATGTCAGCCTCAGAAGTGGCCGATTCGGTCGGTGAGGCGAAGAAGCAAGCAGAGGTAGGCAATCAAGATTTGCAAAATGTAATCTTAGCGATGGATACGATTCAAACTAGTGTGGATAATTCCGCTGAAGTAATCAGAGGTTTAGGTGAACGTTCGAACGAGATTGGCAAAATTGTCGAAGTGATTACAGGCATCGCAGCTCAAACCAACCTGTTAGCACTTAATGCAGCCATCGAAGCGGCAAGAGCCGGTGAGCATGGAAGAGGATTTGCCGTTGTGGCTGATGAGGTGAGGAAGCTAGCGGAGCAGTCGAAGCTTTCTGCTGATCAGATCACCCAATTAATCCATGAAATTCAAGAGGATACCCAACAAGCTGTCCGCAAGATGGACCAAGGGACAAGAGACGTACAGGTAGGTACGCAGGTCGCTAAGCAAACGGAAGTGGCGTTCCAGCGAATCTTGTCTTCGATTAATCGGGTAACAGATCAAATGCAGGATGTATCTGCAACCTCCCAGCAGATGGCAGCAGGCTCAGAGCAAGTGGTGGCTTCTGTGGATGAGTTGACAGACATTGCGAAGAACTCTTCGGCGACCTCCCAGCAGGTAGCTTCCGCATCCCAGGAGCAGCTCGCTACGATGCAGGAAATAGCCGCTTCCGCGGAGATGTTATCGCAAATGTCGCAAGACCTATGTGAAGCGATTAGCAGATTTAAAGTGTAAGTTTGAGGCTGTTCCCTATGAGTCGGTTTTATTAACCTTAGGGACAGCCTCTTTATCAGGATTTTCGATTTCCTAGAAAGATTCGGATCGCTTGCTGGGAAAACTCCTCTAGCGCAAAGTTGGCTTGATCCATACGTTTGTACCATTGTTTGATGGTATCGAGAACCCAAGATGGGATACTAACCCCCTCGATCATAGGATAAATATGATCATATGCCCATAAGAGATGCTCCCAGCGATTATCGTTGCCTTCTTTGGCATACTCGGAAACATCAATGACCTTGGCATGGCCGTCATCCTGCAGGAGGATATTTTTTAGGTGGATATCGCGCGGATTCAACCCTTGTAACCGAACGAATTCCCGTGCAACCTCGACTTCTTCAATGGCTTGTTTGGGGATCGGGATCCCTTGGATGAGGCAATCATATAAGGTTATCCCCTTCTCAAGGCTAAGGACAATATAGTTGTCACCTTTTCCATAATACTGAGGAAAGAAGGTGGATTCCTTTATACGAAGGTATACGCTTTCCTCGATCTCTTTCTTATCTAATGCCTCAGATGAGTAGACTTTAAACGCATAAGCTGGAGTTTGGTCATACTGAAACACGGCTGCGTCTGTTCCGATGCCTATGCAACGCAACTGCTCCGAACAACTGGTAATCGAGACGAGGTCATTCATGTTATTCCCGATAATCTGTACTCGCTTAAGAGCATCTTCTGCTAACTTCCAATCCCCTGACATTGCTTCCCCTCCAAAAAAATCTTACTTCTTTCCTATAGTTAGGATTATATTCAGTTATTGACTAAGAATAAATAAGTCATTCTACATACATCATTTTTCACTCTAATGGAGGATATTTGCAAGTTGGGTTTATATATTTGCAATCTTGGTGTTATGATCAGGGTAAACGGTTGGGAGGAACGATATGAAGATTGTAGCTGCTCCAGATTCCTTCAAGGGATCCATTTCCGCTAGGGAGTTATGCCAGGCGATTCGCAAGGGAATAGAGAACGTAAGGTCGGATGCTGAGGTCATCGAATTGCCTTTAGCTGATGGTGGAGAAGGTACGATGGAGAATATGGTCTATTCCACTCAGGGTAAGACCGTGGAGTGTGAGGCCACAGATCCCCTCCGTAGAAGGATTAGAGCCTCTTATGGGGTATTGGGAGATGGACAGACGGTAGTGGTTGAAGTAGCTCAGGCTTCCGGTTTGACTCTCCTTCGCGAGGGAGAACGAGACCCCTTAAGAGCGACAAGCTATGGGACGGGAGAATTGATCCGCCATGCGCTCGATGCGGGTTATCGCCGATTTATCATCGGACTTGGAGGGAGTGCGACGAATGATGGTGGGGCGGGTCTTCTGAGATCTCTTGGGTTGAAGTTTTACCATCATGACGGTTCTTTATTGGCTGATGGAGGTGCTCCACTAAGGGATCTGGCTTTTATCGATACATCAGAGTTCGATCCTCGGATTAAGGATTCTCATTTTACCATCGCGAGTGATGTGACGAACCCTTTATGTGGAGGGAATGGGGCATCTGCCGTATTTGGTCCGCAAAAAGGAGCTACACCAGAGAACGTTGTAGAATTGGATCAGGCACTTGAGCGCTACGCCCTTGTGATTTTCGAACAAACAGGATTCGATGTTCGAGAGCTTCCAGGCAGCGGAGCAGCAGGGGGAATCGGAGCGGCCCTCCTTTCTTTTTTTCATGCGGAATGTAGATCGGGTATTGAGATTGTCATGGAAGCGATCGGTTTCAACTCTCAGATTCAGGACGCTGACTTCATCATCACGGGAGAGGGGAGACTCGACACTCAAACCCTGTCGGGGAAGGTCATTGCAGGAGTATGTAAGGAGGCTAAAGTCTATCAAGTTCCTGTCATCGCGCTATGTGGGGGAATGCAGCTTACGAGGGAGCAGATGGATCAGATGGGTCTTCTTGCTGGTTTTTCCATTATTCCAAGGCCTTGCAGCCTCGATGTGGCGATGGAGAATGCAAGCCGTTGGGCAGAGAGTCAAGTCGAACAGATCATGCGTCTTCTTAGTAGGAAGGAAAAGGAGTAGTCAGATGAGACCTAAAGTATACATAACGAGACGAATTCCGAGTGCAGTTGTTGCTAAGATTCAGGAAGTTTGTGAGGTGGAGATGTGGCAGGAGGAAGATATTCCGGTGCCGCGTGAGGTTTTGGAAGACAAAGTAAAAGACATTGATGGACTATACTGCTTATTAACGGAAAGCATAGACGAATCTCTGCTGCAGCGGGCCAACAAACTCAAAGTGATAAGCAATATGGCGGTGGGCTTTAACAACATTGATGTGGAAGCAGCCACTCAAAGGGGCATCATCGTCACCAATACCCCAGGCGTCTTGACAGAAACGACAGCTGATCTTACCTTTGCACTCTTGATGGCAACAGCTAGAAGACTAGTGGAGGCTTCAGATTATCTCCGAGAAGGAAGCTGGAAAACCTGGTCTCCCATGCTGTTAACGGGACAGGATGTCTATGGGGCTACCTTAGGGATTATCGGTTTAGGGCGAATTGGAGAATCACTGGCCAAGCGGGCGAAGGGATTTGATATGCGCGTTCTTTACCACAATCGGAGTCGAAAGGAACAAGCGGAACAGGTGCTTGGCTTAGAGTATAAAGAATTAGATGCATTATTAAAGCAATCGGACTTCGTCTGTGTGCTGACGCCGTATTCACCGGAAACGAGAAATTTAATTGGTGAGCGTGAACTCTCCTTGATGAAAAGCACGGCTATCCTCATTAATACAGCTCGTGGAGGGATCGTAGACGAAGCGGCCTTGTACCAGGCTTTGTCTAATGGAGCGATTTGGGCTGCAGGCTTAGATGTGTTCGAGGAAGAGCCGGTCAAGCCGGATCATCCCCTCCTCACTTTGCCGAATGTGGTCACTCTTCCACACATCGGTAGTGCCTCCATTCAGACACGGACCAAGATGGCCGAGTTGGCTGCCCTCAATTTATTACAAGCGTTAAGAGGAGAAGGGCCTGCTCATAGGGTAAATTAAAACCTGAGTAAACCTCGGAGAGTATCCTTTCTTCGAGGTTTTTATGATTTGCCTAAAAAAGGGAATCTCTGATATATTAAGAACAAAGTGAAAATTACGTCTTAGGTGGGTTTAGCATGAATAAATGGTTTGGGAAGCGCATTATAAAAACAGCCATCGCCGTTTTTATCACTGCTTGGGTTTGTGAAGCTTTAGGTTGGCCTGTGATTTTTGCTGTGATTACGGCTATTGTTACCATCGAACCAACATTATCTTCTTCCATAAAAAAGGGACTCGTTCGACTTCCGGCAGCTGCGATCGGTGCGGCTTTCGCCATGTTTTTCGACTACCTCTTCGGGCAAACTCCTCTCACTTATGCCTTATCGGCCTCGCTTACGATTTATATCTGCCATCTCTTGCGGTGGAATGATGCCATGATTGTCGCTACGTTGACGGCTGTGGCTATGATTCCTATGACGTCTGATCATTTTTTGGTCTCCTTTTTCACGCGGATCGGCACAACCTCCATTGGCATTATTATCTCCTCCATGGTCAATTTTGCGGTGATGCCACCGAATTACTTAAAGAGAATTGGTGTCATGTATGGGCAATTGATTGAGCAGACTGAAGCTTTGGCCCGACAGATCGCGGTAGACCAAGCGGATAAAAAACGGTTAAAACTACAACTTTCTGCTCTCATGAGAGAGCTCCATAAAACGAATGAACTCATCCAATATCAACAAGAGGGGTATAAGTACTATAAAGCTCCGGAGGAACAGGGTAAGGAGTTAAGAGAGTATCAAGACAAACTAGACCGGCTCGAGGCGAGATTGTTTGAGCTCGGTCATGTATTGAGTTCGAGTAACCGGTTGGGCTTGCAGAAGGTGGAGTAGTGGAGGATATTTGCAATCTTTTTGTAACGGATAACCAACTCCATTCGTCAGAAGGGGTAGAGAAAAAAGTAAGAGGAGGAGAGAAGGCTGATGAAGATGACCGAACTAGATTACAAGATTCTAGACTTGCTGAGAGAAGATTGCCGCCGCCCCAATACGGACATGGCGAAGATCTTGGGTGTAAGTGAAGGGACGGTTCGTGCGCATGTTGCTAAATTGCTAGAAGATGGGATATTTAGTTACGGGATCTATATTGACCCCAAACGTGTAGGATCGAGAGTGCGGACGATGATGGGGATCACCACCAAGCTAGGGTACCAGGAGCAGGTAGCTGAAACCGTATCTTCCTTTCCTTTTGTAAAATATGTGGGGGCCATCTCCGGAAACCACGACGTTATAATTCAGGCCGACTTCCGGGATAATGAAGAGTTGTTTAGATTCGTAAATCACGTGTTACCTGGTATAGATGGGATCCTTACAACGGACATATCTATCGAATTAAAGGAGTTTAAAAATCCCGTTCAGTCTTTAGGGTCTAATCCTGAGGTCAAATGGGTGGTGTAAGGGGCGTGTAGTATACACGTCCTTTTGTTTTGCCTTCAAGAGGAAGTCTCATTGCCTTTAGCAATCGGGTAGCGGTGTGGATGCTAGATAGATTTAGCAGTTCTCGGCACTGTTCATTTGTAATGAATCCATGGATGAGCAAGTGGTCTTTAATGACTCGGACATGGGCTTTTTTTCTCTTTGTTTTACATTGAGGGCACTTCCAATTCGCGAAGATCCGGGTAAGTTGGTGGTTTGGGCAGTGGGGACAGGCGATACCTTTTAAAAGTTCAGATGAAGAGAGCCGGTATCGTTTTAAGATATCGAGTTTGAGTGGGATATGATTTTGGAGTAGATGTTCACTGAGTTTTTTAAGCTGATAGGAGGAGAGAAGTTTGGGCTCGGTTGGAAATTCGAGAATCTTATTAGGGATGTGTTCAGCGTGAAGGATCTGCGTGAAAATGGCTTCGTTCCCAGGGGCGGTTTCGACAATCGTACTTGGAGAGCCAATCGAAATTAATTTGTAGACAGGACAAGATTTGATAGATTCGGCTTCCATCCACTTTTGCAGCTGTATCTGCTGTCGCTTAGCCTGCATAAGAGGATCGGGGAAGCCTTCTTTATTATCTTGAAAAGTACGGATGACTTGTTTGGAGACGGGGTTAAAGAAGAGGTGACCGTAGATGTTTTTCGACTCGATGATAAGCGCATAGGCGGGAGTAAGCACGAGAGTATCAATTTGAAAAAAACGATCCTGGAGGGGAAGCCGAAGATCTTGGAAGATGAGGAAGTCTTTTTCTGGTAGAAACTGCAGATGATAGTCTAATTCGACTTCCCCGCGATAACCAGCTCGTAGATTCCTTAAACTCTGGGTAATGTCTTGACGTTTTTTGTGATTAAGAGGGAGTCGGCGGAGTAAAGCTTCTTCTTGTTTTATCCTGAGTGGAAATGGACGGCGTTTTTTTATCAAGAGCATACCTCCTTTATGATTTCTCCTATTTGATTCGCCGGAGGGAAGGAGAATCCTGCTGATTTTCTCGAAAAAGCGGATAATCTCTCGATTCCGGTCGATATTTTCGCGCAAATCTCTCGACTTATACGTTTATAATAAAGAGAAAAAATGATGCCAAGGAGGTAAAGATGAATGAATAGAAAGTTAGCAGTACCTGTTTCTCTTTTATGTTTTTGGCTTGGGCTTGCAGGGGGAACAAAGGCAGAGAGTCTAAATGTCGTTGATCGAATTCCTTCGGTTATGAGCAACTATCAGGGAAGCTTATCAACCTTGTACATTAAAGAAAATCATACACCGTTTGTAAACGGAGAGAGCTTTCGAGTAACTCTACCCGAAGGAGTAAAATGGAACTTGTCAAGCTCGGGGAAATTAGAAGGGACAGCGGATGGTGTTGAGCGAGAAGACGCAGCGAGGTATGAGAGGGTTTCGGATCGAACGCTGGAAGTTCGGATACAGAATATTGGTTCTGGGGGGCTTGAAGACTTAGATGAAATAAGAATTCCTTTAGACATAACGGTTGAAGGGGCAACGGGAGATTTACTTCTCACCGTTGAGGGGAGAGATAGCGTGATTACTTCCGGGCAATATCAGTTTGCTACAGTACCTGTCCAGAAGGAGATAAAACTGTCCACCGAAGATCTAATTCAAGCCGAGGGAATATATACTTTTCATTTACGAATCCAAGAATCTAGTAAAAATACATTCGAGAGGAATAAACCTATTACGCTCAGTCTTCCTCATGGATTTGTTTTTATGGAACATGGGGAAACAGAAACGCTGAAGGGAAACAAGAAAGGACTAGAAATGGAGGGGATAGGGACCTCTGAGCTGAAAATCAAAATGAATGACACCCCTACAGAAGAAGCCTCGGAATGGAAAATACCGATCTCCTATAAGTTTCAAGGGGAAGCTCTTTTAGAAGAAGGAACAGTTTATCTATTAGTTAACGGAAATCGGACAGATCTTGCAGTAGGGAGTTATAAAAAAGATCAGTTCAAAAAAATAATTTACCAAATTGGAAATGAAACCTATCACATCGGTGAGGTAGAGAAAAAGATGGATGTAGCGCCTTATATCAAAGGTGGCCGAACCTTCCTGCCCGTCCGTTATGTAGCGGAAGCGCTTGGTTTGAGAGATGACCAGATTTTATGGAATGGCACAACCAAGACGGTCTACATGACAAAAGACGGAAGAAGCATCCAAATCCCTCTTAACGAAGACTACTTAATCCTCAATAATGGAAAAATACCCGCTGATGGCTTGGCAGCCGAGATGATGGATAACCGAGTGATGGTATCGATACGCAACATTATGGAGTTGTTCGAAGTGGAAATCACTTGGGAAGCGGATACTCAATCGGTCATTGTACGTACAGAGAGAACCACACCTTAGGGTGTGGTTCTTTGGGGTCTTTAGCTTATGGGTTCCCAGTAATTTGTTTGCGAGGGCGGTTCCACGCCTTCAAAAACAAAGAGCCGGAATGCGTTTCTCTAAATAAGCGAATACCGAAGATAGCAAATGGGGTCCATATTTCTCGAAAGTGGTAATAGGGCATACAGATCTACCTCCTGTTAATTGCGTAAACAATGTGAATATGATGTTAATAGGGTGAATGATAGGGTAAAAATTTAACGAGCAATATATAATTTTAACTATAGCATATAAATTACCAAAAATCACCATATAGATAACAAAAAATTTAGAATTAACAATATCTTAATATTAAAAGTCCAAAATTTTACATTTATTTTATTGTGATTTTTATATAAATAACTCATAATAGAATTTCCAAAATAATGAAATGGTGAAAATGAGAGATGGATACATTAGAGAAGAGAAGAATCTACAATACATCGTGGAATTTGGAGTGGGCAGAGTGAGAAAAGCGTGAAGAAATTGTGGATATGCTAAAGGAGATCTTGAAAGAACAGAACAAGAAGAGCTGATTGTGTCATAGGGTGACAGAATCAGCTTTTTTTATTTCAACAAAAGTTTCTGAAAAGCTGTAACTTTTTCCCACTCTACTTCGTCTATATATATGTTTGGACTTTTTTGATTTCATTTAAGGTATGGAAAAGGAGGAATTATGAAGAAAAATCGAAGTTGGTCTCGTCTATTATATTCCACATTGGCAGCATCCTTAATGGCGACTGCAATCCCTATGTCTGTTGGAGCTCAGGGGGTATCCGTTCGCATGGAGCAGGCTGTGCCTGTTCAAGCGGTTGAGGAATCTAGCGAAGTTCAACAAGAAGCAAAGGTTTCTCGTGAAAAAGCGATGGAGATTGCAAAGGGGATCGCGGGTAGCCTGGACGGGTTTGATGAGCCCCATGCATCCCGTCGGACCGGGATGATGGGTCCTTACAATAATGAGGATGTCTGGGAAATCAACTGGTCAAAGAGAGGTCCTCAGTATGCTCATGTTAGTGTCACTGTGGATGCCCAAACCGGGGTGATTCGCAATTATAACCGCCATGTAGAAAGTGAGCAAGAGGTGAAGCTGCCTCCGAATGTGAAGTATACAGACGCAATCAAGATCGCGGAAGAGTTTGTGAAGAAGCATTACGGCGAGAAAATGGCGAATTTCGAATTGCAGCAGCGTGAGGGCGATGAATGGGGAAAGGTCATCCGCACCCCGCATGATAACTATGAAGTGAGATTCGTGGAGAAGGTCAATGGAGTCCCATTTGGCACCAATCAATTGAGCGTTCAATTGAATGGAGACGGTAAGATTAGGCATGTCTATTACCATTCCATGGACAATGTAAAATTTGCTCCGGTACAGGGTGTCCTTAACAAAGAGGAAATCCTCAAGAAGCTAAGTGAGGCTCTTGATATGAAGCTGGCCTATCAAGTAGAGGGCTATTATCCTCAACCAGGGCAGCAGGGACAGGAGCCGAAGGTCTTCTTAGGCTATCAGCCCACCCCTTATTTGCATATGATCGATGCTAAGACAGGGGAAGGGATTGACCATCGTGGGAAGGGTTTGCCAAAGGATGGAGACTTGATCAAGGTCGCTGAAACGAAGCAAGCCGAACCCGCGAAGAAGCTGGCTCAACCTCTTACGCAAGAAGAGGCGATGAATCGGATTAAAGAGTTTATTGACCTTCCAAAAGAAGTTTCCATCTCGACGGTTCGCTTAGAGGAACAGATGGGTCGTAAGATCTGGCAGTTCCACTTTGAGTATCGTACCCCTCGTTATGGTTCAGGTTGGCAAGGTGGATCCATCGATGCGGAAACAGGAGAGCTTCTGCAGATCGATATCGCTCACTATACTAGGGAAAAGGCTGCTCAGGCAGCTGAGGCGGAAAACAAGGAACCTGAGCAAAAAGAGTATAAGATTTCTCCAGAACAAGCTAAAGAAAAGGCTCTTGCCTTCGTCAAGGAACAAAGCAAGGATAAGCTGCATCAGCTCTATTTGTCGCCACAGCCTTCAGAGGAGCCTAACGCCTTTTCTCCTTTCTATCGATTCCACCTGGAGAGACGAGTTGGCGGCATTCTTTTCCCTTTCCACCATGTATCCGTCACCGTTTCTGCGGAAACAGGAGAGATTGTGGAGTATCGCCAGAATTGGGATTGGAGCTTAAAGTTGCCTGAGGTTGGCCAGGTCGTCGAACCTGATCAAGCGAAGGAAGCCTTTTTGAAGGATGTTGACGTGGTTCTCGAGTATCAAGTTATTCAGGAGAAAGACTATCATCGTTATGGATACGCTACGAAATCTGATGAGCCAGCAGAAGCTCGATTGGTTTATCGTGTTCAGAGAGACTACGGCGGCGAACCATCCTATTTAGATGCTCATACTGGCAAATGGTTGAGCCTGAAGACGGGAGAAGAGGTCGTTGCGAAGGAAGAGAAGCCTTCGATCCAGGATCTTAAGGGACATTGGGCGGAAGAAGAACTGAAGTATCTTCTCGAAACCGGTGTACTTGAGGCAAAAGACGGAAAGGTAGCACCCGAAACGGAGATCACCCGTGGTGACTTTATCGATATGCTGCTAGGAGTCATTGATGGCAACCACCGCCGACACTATTATCCTGGCCAACAGCCTAGTCAGCCTTCCTTTAAGGACGTTCCGACAGATCATAAGTATTCTTTAGCTGTGGAATGGGCCGTTGAACGGGGAGTTCTTGAGAAAGGTTCAGAATTCCGCCCGGATGATCAGATCACCCGTGAAGAAGCAGCGTCATTCTTGGTTCGCGCTTTAGGCTATAACAAACTTGCTCAACATGAGAGCATGTTTACCATGAACTATGAAGATACGGGTGAGATCAAGGCAAAAGGGGAAGTCGCTATCGTAACCGGTATTGGTATAATGAACGGCTATGAAGGTAAGTTCCATCCTGATCAAGCTCTAACCCGAGCAAGTGCGGCCGTCACGCTCTTTAAATTTTTAGAGAAGCGTATGGAGTACAGACCGACAATTCGATATTAATAAAAAAGGAGACCTGCTACTGTTGAGCGGGTCTCCTTTTTAGTTATTCTTCAGAGAATTTACATATTCTCTCGACTATGCTTCATAATCTCTCGACTATGCTTCATAATTTCTCGAGAATCTCTCGAGTATCTATACCCAAAACATCTTATTTCTATGATAAATAATCTTATTGTGAATAATAACTTTCTCCTGATAATCCTCGCAATCCTTCAACAGCTGTTCGTTGAAGCAATACCAGAAACAGTGCCAATTGTATTTCCATCTTTGTAATAAATTCATCGTGTACATCTCCTCCTGTTTAATCACATAAAACGACGGAGGGCTTATCTTTCAGACGTTTCGGTAGCTGGCTAGCATATCGGAAGTTTCTCCGATGAAGCCCCTATAGCTTTGCGTCACCCCTTTTCAGAGGTTTTGCCATTATCGTACGTTTATGTGATTGTCGAATATAGTCATATTTTACCGATACAGAATAATTAAATATATCATCCTTTCGAACCTTTCTTTAAATATGGAGGTGGGTCTAAAGTAACTATTTATAGTGGCGGAGTAAGATATTTGCAACTTAGGCGTGGATATTTGCAGGTGTAAGTACTCGCACCGTATGATCAACCTGAATATTTGCGAGAGCAACAGTTTTAGAATTGTTGCTGAGTTGTCGAAATATATCAATATTTTTTAAAGGGAGGCCTGCAGGAAAATCTTTATTTTTTGTAGAACTATTGTCCTATTGGTAGATACTTGTAATCGCAGGTAAATGCAGACAAGGTTCTCCATTACAATCCGAGTGAAAGGGGATGGAAGAGAGAAACTCATAATAGGACAAAGAAAGTAGAGCAAAAAGAAAAGGGAGAGATGCTATGTTATCACATGCTTGGAAAGGGGGGGGCGGCCAGCGGATAACCAGACATTCTTCCTATGGTTTTTGGCTCAATTGTGCTTTAGTACTGCTTCTGGTCTTATCGGCCGGGCTCTCCCTCGGAGTGAGGTTGGCTGAAGCAGCGGATGAAACAGGAAATGCAGAGATTGAAGAGTTCTCGTGGGTGAGTAGAAGCGAGGACAAAGTTTCATCATCGAGCCTAACACCCGATAGTGAACTGGATGGAAGGTTTAGTCTAACTGTCAACCTTCCTGAGGATACGGAGATTGAGTCGATCGACATTCAATCCTCCGATGCGAATGGCAATCCAACAGGACAATGGTGGACCACGAGGGAATCGTGGTATTGGATTGTAGGGGTGTTTCAGCAGGACAAACCCCTTCACACGGATTACGTATCAACTGTAGGCACTTTTTCTGGACAACAACAGTTTGACCTGTACGTAAGTGATTCAGGTTATTTTAGACCTGGAAATCACTTTCTCGTGGAAGTTGTTCTTGGGGACGGAAGTAGACTTCAGCAGGTTGTTGGCATTGCCGGTATCCAGCATAACTATTGGGGTAACGACAATGAGGGAAAAGTGAATAAAGCGAATCAAGGCTATTATGGCTTGAATTCTTATTTCTTTTCGGATGAAACGATCACGGATATCGAGTACCGATATTCAGTTGATCAGGAAGAGTGGCAACCGTTTGACCTGATCCTATCGAAGGGTCAGATTTACCACAACTGGTATGATGGTTCCTCAAGACAGATCTATGTTGATCTCATGGATCTTCCCGAAGGAACTATTTATCTTCAAGCTACTGCGACAAATGAAAGTGGTGAATCCTTTAGTGTCGTCACGACGCTCACTAAGGATACGATAAGCCCGGAGAATGTGATGGATCTGACGGTTGAGCCTACTGAAGATCAATTGGGCTTTAACCTGAATTGGACAAATCCAACAGAAGACTTCAAGCATGTTTATGTGCAACGAAGAGAGATGGGAAGCACGTATTGGAGTACAATACGATATGATCTAACGGATGACAATTATATGGATAAGAACAGCTTGCAGAGTGGTGTGGATTATTCCTATCGGATTATGGTCGTAGACCCGGCCGGTAACGAATCAATTCATCCAATCGTCGCAACTAGCGTAATCCCTGTAGAAGCTCCGGTCTTCCAGTACATGTCACCCGCTCAAGATTATCATACGAATGAACAATCGATTCATATGCGGGCGGATGTGCGCGATGATCAGCCAGTTGAGACGATCCTCTTTGAGTTCTCGACAGACGGAGAGAACTGGACACGGATCAATCCTGTAGACAAGATCAAGCCGACCCTCAATAGTTATTATTATTGGCTCTATTTCGATTGGGATGCCTCTGCGCTAGAGGATGGAATCTATCAGATTAGAGCGACAGCGACAGATGCGGGAGGGCGTACAAGCACCAACACCAGCACGGTCACACTGAAGAGAGCTTTGCCAGAAACACCAAACAATTTTACGGCAACAATTGACTCTACGGGTATTGATTTAAATTGGGATGCAGTAGATGGGGCTAACTATTATCGGCTCGAACGTAGCTATGCAAATACCAAGGAACATGGTACGTATACGAGCACATGGTATATCTATTCACCCAACCATAGTTACAAAGATCAATACGCTGAAATAGGTAAACCTTACGTTTATACCCTGTATACCATCGATACATTTGGGAATATAGGAAAGCCAGTCTCTGTAAACGTGGAGCTGTACGAAGGACCAACTCTAAGCTTAGAAGGTGGATATGAAGTTGCATCTTCACAGTCCGAGTTCATCCTTCGCGGGAAGACTGAACCGGAAGCCTCCGTTACTGTTAACGGAACGGAAGTGGTGGTAGGTGCTGGTGGCGAATTCTCTTACAACGCAACGTTGGCGGATGGGGTTAATACTTTTACCGTAGAGGCCAGCAACGATACCGGGACAAATGTCAAGAAGCAACGTGCCATTCTTGATACACAAAAGCCGTACATTTACTCTTTTTCAATAAACAACAGTTCAAGCGATAATCTTACCATTGGTGGAAATCCTGAAAGTATTTACCTTGCCGTTCGGGATAGTGCCAGCTCTGGTATAGAGAGAGTGCAATTTCAAGTGTCCCAGGATGATGGGCTTAATTGGATCGATATCTTCGAGTTTAGTGAGAATGAGCTTTCTCAAAGCACTTACTGGGAGAATCCGCAATACTTGCCTTACTGGTACAAGAGTTTCAATTGGGATACGAAACAGGCCTTGGGAACAGGGGTTACACTCGCTGATGGCTCCTATAAGTTCCGCATGATCGCTCATGACAAAGCAGGAAATAGCTCAATTGGAACACCGGTGAGAATTTGGACTCTTGATAATACATCTCCATCGGTGCCAGGAAACATTATCGCAGAAGCTGGAGTCGAGCAAGTCAAAGTGAAGTGGGATGCTGTAACGGATGCAGATTTAAGCTATTACAGAGTATATCGTTCTACGACATCGGGTGAGGGCTATATCAAACTAGATGATGTTTATGCACGCGAGTATATAGACAATCAAGCCTATGCTGGAACGTTCTATTACGTTGTGTCAGCGGTGGACCAACGCGGAAATGAAAGTTTGATTTCGGAAGAAGTAATGGTGCAGCCAAGCGTAGATGATAAGACGCCAGTCATTGGTTCGGTCAATGTCAAGGATGGAGATACGGTAGGTGGCTCAACACCAACAATTTCTTTTTATACGACAGATGATTCACCTAGAGGTGTCGCTGAGTATGAATTCGAGTACTCCGCGGATGAAGGAACGAACTGGAAGGTGATGGAGGGTACTCGTTCAGGCCCTTACCGATGGTCCGGGAATTCATTTTATGGATACGTCCATTGGTCAACTGCTGGCTTGAATAGTGGAGACTATCTGCTTCAATTGACAGCAAAGGATCATTCCGGGAATATCTCCATGGAACAGCGGAGTGTGACCTTGGATGTCTATGCTGCTGCCCCAACAGGAGTCGTTGCCGAGACGGAAGACGGCATGATCATGCTGAATTGGGAGCAAACGTCAGATACGGACTTCCAGTATTATCAAGTTCTACGTTCAGACCGTAGAGATGGTAGTTACTACTCGCGAGGAGAGATTTATAATGCGGAAGTAACAACTTTCACGGATAAGAGTGTAAATCTTGATCAGATTTATTATTACAAGCTTCGTTTTGTAGACAAGTTTGGAAATTATGCAGATTCCAGCACTATGATTATCAAGGTTGCTAATGATACATCATCACCGGAAGTAACAGCTATTGAACCAGTAGAAGGATCAACGGTAGGTGGTCCTACCATCTCTTTCTCCGCTAATGCGATCGACAACAAGGCCGTTACAAGCTATGAGGCTTTTTACTCCTCTGATAACGGTCAGACATGGAGCCCAGCCAATCGGCACTGGTGGTACTCCAATCATTTCTACTTCGAAACGGCAGGACTAAGCTCAGGATCCTACAAGATCTTGGTGAAGGCCTACGATGAGGCTGGAAATATGGGGTCAAAAGAGGTGAATTGGACACTTGATCTGTCGATATCGGTAACTCAAAATGTGCAAACCGCTTCTGAAGAGAATCATGTGATAATCTCTTGGGATGCCAATGCGGATGAGGATATCAACGATTACCCTTATCATGTGAAGCGCAGCACTCAGCCGGATGGACCTTATGAATATCGAGGAAGCTGGCTAAACAAAAATACATTATCTTTTAAAGATACGGGATTGCTACCTGGCACTACATATTATTATGTAGTGGAAACGCGAGATAGGTTCGATAACAGGTCCGTATCTACAGAAGCTACAGGTGCTTTATTAAGAGATGAAAGACCGCCAACCATTAGTTCATTCAGTCCGAAAGATGGAGTGACGATTGGTGGTGCTAAATCGGAAACGATGTATCTCTATTTCCAAGACAATGCAGGAGTGACCGGCTCATCCGCCCAGTTTGAATATAGTAAAGACGGAACAAATTGGATTTCTATAACGGGGTCGAGTGGTGGTCCAAATCATTCGAGTGGTGATACGTATTATTTCTACCGAAACTGGGATTTGACGGCTTTATCGACGGATACGTATAGTGTGCGCTACAGCGTATACGATGGTGCAGGGAACTTGGCTCGTGAAACGGCATCGTATCAAGTAGATCGCACTCCGCCGGCGAATCCGCAGAATCTAATCGGTACTTATGGCTCGCAAAAAGTTACCTTAAATTGGGAACCGCCAGCTGACGCTGATGTAGACCGATATCATATTCATCGAGCTACCTCGCCAAATGGACCGTTCAGTCATTTGTACACCGTTTATGGTCGTAATACACTATCCTATACGGATGCGGGTGTTGTACCGGAACTGACTTACTACTATAAGGTTACTGCTGTAGATAAATTCTCTCAGGAAGGCGAAGCCTCCAACATGGCAGCCGTTGCAGCCAAAACGGATGTGAACCCACCTGTAGTATTAGGCATTGAACCGTTAGATGGAACAGTATTAGGGCCGAAGGCCAATATTACAGTACGCGCTGAGGATGATTTAGCTCTATCTAGTATCAAGCTTCAATACTCAATTGACGGGGGAAGCGACTGGATTACTATTTCACAGCAAGGAACGCGTGATCAAGCCACTTTCGCATGGGATACTGGTACTCTTAGCGGTGAAGTGAAGTTGCGGGCGATTGCTTATGATTCAGTGGGCAATTCAAGTGACGGCACTCCAATTCGTACCTATACGATCGATAAAGAAGCTCCTGAAAAAGTGGAAGGATTGCGTGCCACGCCATACATGACGAGTGTTCTCATCAATTGGAAGGATGTTGCAGCTGAAGATTTTGCTTATTTCCAAGTAGAGCGCAAGGATCAGGCAGATGGTACGTTTACATCCGTCGGGACGACTTCGACTCAATTAGGTTTACATGTCCAAGGACTTGGGCCTAATCAGACGTATTGGTTCCGTGTTGTTGCTTATGACAAGCTAGGCAACAGAGGGATTCCATCAGATGAACTGCAAGTGACAACGGAGGTGGATACACAAAAGCCGGTCGTCACCAGTATTCAGCCGAATCCTGGATATTTCGATCAACAAATAGAGCTTCGCGCTACGGCTACAGACAATGTTGGTTTAGACTCAATTACGTTCCAGTATTCAGTAGATAAGGCAGTGTGGAATAACTTAGCTGCTGTGCCTGTTAACAACGGTTCAACCGTTACGACGGTTACTTATAACTGGGATGTTTCCGCTTTAGCAGAAGGCGTATACTTCGTACGCGGCATAGCTAAAGATACATCTGGAAATGAGAGCACGGTCACTCCTATCGTGGAATACCGAATTGACCACAGTGCTCCGCAGCAACCAATGAATTTTGCCGCTGTCGCCACTTCCGGCTACATCGCAGTAAGTTGGGAGAAAGGAACAGAAAATGATTTGGCAGGCTACCGCTTGTACCGATCCACAGTGGAATCGGGAGAATATGCGGTTCTTGCAGAAGACAATTCAGCCTTCACTATGCAAGACGGCATCGTTTCCTATCGAGATCGTGCAGTGGATGCTAATGTCACCTATTATTACAAGGTGGCGGCTAAAGATCTAACAGGAAGCGTTGGCGAAGCAGCAGGTCCGATCGCTGCTCAGCTTGAGCCAGATCATCAAAAACCAGAGGTGGTTCGCATTTCACCAACGGGTGGAATCTTGCCGCTTGACAAGAAGATTCATGTATTGGCTGAGGATAATTTCAGAATTTCTAATTTGACTTTGGAATATAAAGCCAAGGATGCAAACAATCAAGATTGGACGCTGATCGGTACTCGTGAACTAGACGTCTATGGAGATTGGGTCACGTTCGATTGGAACACTTCTGGTCTAGCGAATGGAGCCTATACGGTCCGAGCAATCGCCACCGATAAAGCGGGCAACGTCAGCGACCCGCACCTGGCCGAGTTCAGCCTGAAGGTGGAGCCGCCAGTTGCACCTGTGCTCACGGCCACACCAGGAGGATGGAAGATGAGCCTTAGCTGGACAGCAGCTGATGATGCTGAGTTGGCAGGCTTCTATCTGAAACGCGGCACGCAGCCAGAAGGTCCTTATACAGAAATCCACCGCAGAGCGGCAGCTGATTTCACAAGCGTGGAAGGGTCGCAGAGAACGTACACGTTTGAGGATGAAGTGCTAAGACCAGGAAGAGCTTACTCCTATGTGGTCGAAGCTGTGGACATCTATGGAAATATGAGCCAAAGCGCTGTCGTTTCCAAGGAGCCTTTGACCCATGATCCTTATAAGCCAACGGCAATAGCAGGCGATGAGCAGGTGGTTACCTTTGGCATGGAAGTCGCCTTTGACGGTACTCAATCCTTCGATAATAATCGAATTTCCCGCTACCTGTGGGATTTCGGAGATGGAACAACAGCGGAAGGGGCACAGCCGAAGCACATCTACCAAGTGACAGGAAGCGATTCGGTTAGTTATCCAGTCACCTTAGCGGTATACGACCCGGCAGGCAATAGTGCTCAAACCACGACTCGAGTCACCCTGAAGCCAGTCCAAAAAGTGGGCGAGCTAGAAGTCAAGGTGGTTACGGAGGGTGGAAGTCCGATTAGCTCCGCTAGCGTCGTCATTGAGTTCCCAGATGGAACATCCCTGAAGAAGGATACCGATTCGCAGGGAATTGTGCGACTTGTAGCAGAGCCAGGAAATTATAAGGTGTATGCTTACAAGCCGAACGAAGAGTATTTGCCGGCAGCCATTGACGCTACCGTTGCGCTTAATGAACTGCGCAAGGTCACGCTTCAGCTGAAGCAGGGCAAGCTTGTGATCGGTGATCTGAACCATCGCCGTTTAGGCCTTGAAGAAATCCGCGAGCTAGGCATCGATGAGACCGCACCGGAAAATCAATGGGTATACAAGTTTGAGGTCCATTTAGCCTTTAATAATCAGCAGTACACAAGCTCTGTCGTAACCAATCAAACTCGGGTCATCAGCAATCCAGGTCCGATTGTAATCCAGACTGGTTTCAATAATGACGGAGGCAATGGAGATGGAGGATGGAACACGCCGTCTGCCCTTCATGCTTACCCAGTAGTTATTCCAGCACCGGCCAATCGTCCGGAAGTGAAGCCGACTGTTGCCTATATGGTGGTTCCTGGAGAAGCACGCTGGCTGAAGGAATTCTTCGAGGTATCGCTGTCCTTGGAGAATAAGGCGGATCCGATTTTCGTCATCGACCAAGCGAAGGCCAAGTTAATCTTGCCGGAAGGGTTGTCGCTAGCACCAACGAAGGTACCGCAAACGCTCGAAGTTGATGTTGAAGACATTGCGGGCCAAGAAAAGAAAACGACGAAATGGATTATTCGCGGGGACAAGAAAGGGGAATACGAGCTTAAGGCTGAGTTTAACGGCCGCTTGCAGCCTTTCGATGATCCAGTGCACGCCATTTTTAAAACTGACGAGAATAACAAGCTTCGCGTATGGGGCGAGGATGCCTTAAAGATGTTCATTGAAGCGCAGGATCGGGCCGATGAAGGTCATCCTTACGTCTTGCGAGTCGGACTAAAGAATGTCTCGGATACGAATGTTTACAACCCGGCTATTGAGCTGAAGGAAGAAAATAAGCAGAATTACATCTATGCACCGAACCAGGAGCTCGTGAAGACCATTGCTACGCTCGAAAGCGGGCAGACTTTCTGGACAGATTACTATCTGGTTCCTTCAATTAAAGGAAACTTAGATGTTTCTCAATCCTTCGTCTTAAAGACGGGAGGAAACGCTACGGTACCAACAGCTGAAATTACTCCGATCAGCAGACCGGAGAACATCAAAGGCGTGGCGCCAGTAGTTGAACAGGTCGTTAATGCAGGTAAGGTCAGCTTAACTTGGCCTACTCTGGAAGCAGAAGGGGCAACAGGTTACCGAATCTACAAAGCGCGCCCTGATCAATTAATGTCAGGTGCGGAAGAACGAGTCGCTGAAGTCGGAGCAGGAGTGTCCTCTTATGCTGATTTGCCAGCGGGTAATTACTTTGTTACCACGATGTTTGGCAACCATGAAGTGCTGCGCCATGCGGTGGAGTGGTACGGGGGACCAAGCACGTCGGTTGCGATCACGGTTGATCCGATGGAGATTTATGCAAACCGAGATACTGAACTGACGATCACGGCGAACAAAGGTGGATACGTTGTAGCCGGGGGCAAGGTTAGCGTAGGTTCTTATGTCTATGATGCTCTCTTAGACAGCTACGGGCAGGCGAGCATCACGATCCATCCAACCGAACCGGGAGATATCCTCGTTACGGTGAAAGATACGGACGATCAAGTCTTAGGCACAAAGACCATTAAGGCAATTGAAGCACCGCCTGCACCAACAGCACCAGCCGCTCCAACCGGTCTGCGGACTCTAATGGAAGAAGAGCATCGCGCGGTATTAGGTTGGAATGAGAATACCGAAGACAATCTTGCGGGCTACTATCTCTATCAATTGAACGCAGGCACTTGGTCTAGGTACACGCAGGAAACAGTCACATCTGTCACTTATGAAGTCTATGGGTTAGACAGCGGTACATCTTATACCTTTGCTGTGAGCGCTATTAATACGCTAGGATTGGAATCTGACCGATCTGTTCCGTACACCTTTGTCACACCGGGCGGCATCTACGAGCCAACGCTCGCGTACTTAAGTGACCTTAGAGTAAATGGTATGACGGTAACTGGATTTGTCTATGACCAATTCAATTACAGTGTAACGCTGCCTCATGGAGCTTCGTTGCCAATGGTTGAAGCTGCGCCGCTTGATGTGAACGCCGATGTAACCGTCACGCAGGCTAGTGAACTGCCAGGTACAGCGATTGTTGAAGTTACAGCAGCCGATGGAAGTGTAAGGAATACGTATACTGTGAACTTCACGGTTGAGCAATCAACTGAGCCAATCCTCATTGGCATCACCGTTGATATGCTCAAGTATCCTCTGGCAAAGGGGGAAACCCATCAAACGGTTGTCCATGCCAATTACTCGGATGGAAGTACAAAGGATATTACAGGGGAAGCAACCTATCAATCTTCCAATGAAGATTGGGCGACTGTAGACTCGAACGGTTTAGTCACGGCTACAGGCTGGGGTCATCCGAAAATCACGGTCAGCTACGGTGGATTTGAGAAGCATGTAGAAGTAACCATGGTTCAAGATGAATGTTTCATTGCCACAGCGGCATTTGGCAGCAAATTCATGCCTGCGGTTACGCTGCTGAGAGCGTTCAGGGATGAATTCCTGTTAACCAACCCTGCTGGCCAGGCGTTTGTAAAGACGTACTATACCTATTCTCCTCCGATTGCTCAGTTTATCGCAGAGAGTGAGTTCTTGAAGGGACTAGTTCGTGTACTCTTGTCGCCGATCGTGGCTGTGGTTTACCTGATGTTCCATCCTATACTCTTCATTGCTTTACTTGGTATGATTGCAGTCGTGGTGGTTTTTAGAAGAATGAGATTTGTATAGTAGAAAGATATTGAGCCAACTCTACGGAGTTGGTTTTTTTTTGTTTTGTGAAGAAGAAAAAATGTTTATTTACTATATAACAACATATGTGATAGCCAGTTAGGTTGTCGCTTTATGATGCGAGGTGGAAAGGGGCCTATCTTCGGAGGGTTGTTGTTTAGAATTAGTTAATGTCAGATATCTTTAGAATTTAGCGTAATAAAGAGAAGAATTCGGAAGAAAATGTCGAATAAAATAGACGAATCTTGTCCTTTTTAGAAAGAAGTGTTTGATATGTAAATAGGAACCATTTATTATAGTGATATAGGTACAAAGTTTGATAGAGCGGGAAATGAGGAGGGGGAGAGTAATTTAGATAAAGAGGTATTATTAAGAGGTTAGTATTTTAATAAGACGGGAGTGAGATTTATAGACA
This sequence comes from Ammoniphilus sp. CFH 90114, assembly GCF_004123195.1. Taxonomy (NCBI): domain Bacteria; kingdom Bacillati; phylum Bacillota; class Bacilli; order Caryophanales; family Paenibacillaceae; genus Ammoniphilus; species Ammoniphilus sp. CFH 90114. The sequence continues at coordinate 104,421 of NZ_SDLI01000010.1, read as the reverse complement.
TGAGGAAATGGAATAAGAGAGCGCAATTCTCTATCATATTTTCATTGATGTTTTTGTTCCACATGGTTTTTCCTTATTCAATCATTGGTGCTGAAGGAAAACTATCATTTAATGATTTGAGAGGCCACTGGGCGGAAAGTCAAATTAATGACTGGATCGACCAAGGGCTAGTGAATGGTTATCCTGATGGAACGTTCAAGCCTAATCATTTGATAACTCGCGCTGAGTTTATGGTACTTGTTAATCGCGCATTTGATTATGAGAAGAAAGGCAATATCCAATATTCTGATGTATTGCCGAGTGACTGGTATGCTTCAGAAGTGGCGATAGCTCAAGAAGCAGGATACATATCTGGTTACAACGACGGCACCATGAGACCGAAGAATCCTATTAGCCGTCAGGAAGCTGCTGTGGTATTAGCGAAAATCGGGAAATTGGATATGGAGGCTAATCTTCAAGCTATTGAACAGTTTGCAGATAGAGCGTCTATTCCAGCTTGGAGCAAGGGTGCAGTTGCTGCCGTTGTTTCTAAGAGCTATATGAAGGGCTACCCAGACAACACGTATCAACCAGCTAAACCTATTACTCGTGCCGAAGCCATCGTTACTTTAAATTATGCCATGAAGGACCAGCCTAAGGTTGTCAGTCAAACTTATGACAAATCGGGCACATATGGGCCAGCAGAAGGCGCAGAAACAATCGAAGGAAATGTACAAGTAACAGCGAAAGACATTACTTTGCAGAACATTGTTATTACTGGAAATCTAGTTTTAACAGAAGGGATTGGCGAAGGAGATGTAACGCTTAAGCAAGTGGCCGTGAAGGGAACTACGACGATCCTTGGCGGTGGGCCAAACAGCATTAAGATTGAAAATAGTGAACTTAATCAAGTTACAGTGGATAAAAAGAATGGAAATGTAAGAATCCTTGCTAGCGGTAAGACTAGTGTAGGAGAAGTAACGTTGCAGTCTGGTGCTAAATTAGAAGAAAAGGATCTTAAGGATTCAACCGGATTTGCAAAGGTTATATTATCCGAGACTATTAAAGCCGATTCTCTCGTCACTCTTGTGGGTAACTTCGATAGAGTGGAAATTAATTCTAACAAAACGAAGGTAAAAGTAGAGAGTGGAACAATCACTGAATTGTTGGTTACTGATAAAGCGAAGGAAATGACGATTGATGTGGCTGAAGCTGCCATCATCAAAACCTTGACACTGGATGCAGCAACCAAGATGACCGGTAAAGGGAAAATCGAGCTAGCCAACATTAATGTAAATGGAACGACATTAGAACAAGAGCCTGTGAAGGTTGTAAAGCCAGACGGGGTTACTTACGAGATTAAAAAGCCTGCTCTAGGCGGCGGTGGAGGTGGTGGAGGAATCTCTATCGATTATAACGCCCAACGAATTGCTGACCTAAATGCCGGTAAGAATGTCGTAGGAGATATTGTCTTAAGTGGAGACGGTAAAACTTACGGTCCAGCAGGTGCTCTACCAACCGTAAAAGGGAAAATCACCATTAAAGGGGAAGGTATTACCCTTCAAAACGTTGTAATTGACGGTGATTTAGTTGTTGAGAAAAAGACTGCGTCTGGTCAGGATTTAGAAGAATTTACTGCTTTAAATGTAGAGGTCAAAGGCAATACACAAGTCAATGGGGGATCTTCCAATACAGTTGGCTTTAAGGGTAAGTCTAAAATGAATACTGTGGTTGTTAACCATGCGGGAGTAGGTTTGGCCCTTGAGGGAGAAACTTCTGTAGCTACATTGGATCTTGAATCGGATGTTAAGCTGAAGCTAAACACCAGCAGCGGTATAGGAACAGTTAATATTCTTCAAGAGATCTCCTTTTTCGTTGAAGGGATTGACGGGGCAGCTGGCGGAACAATCGGCAGTCTTAACGTAACGAGGGCTTCCAACCTGACATTTAATATCCCAAGTGGATCAGGTTCCGTCGGCATTGAGAATATGGATATTAAGATTGAATCCAGCAGCAGCCAATCTTTCACCATTGGGGGAACAGGTGGTACTCTAAATAAGATTACTGTAAACTCTGCGGTATCCATTAGTATCCTAAATGATACTGTGGTGGTCACGCAAACCATTGAAGTGAAGGTTAATGGAGTTGTTGTTGAGAGTGTGAACAGCAGTATCACGCAAAAAATTGTACCAGCTAGTGATGATATCAAAGTAGAAAAGAAACTAGTATCATCCTGGAAGGTACTTGACGCCTTCCCTGGAGATCGATATACCTACCAATTCAGTGTTACATTGAATGCAGAAGATACTGAGTTGAAAAATGCGGCATATTACCAAGTCTATCCTGCATCTGGAGATTACCATGTGGGTACAATCAAGTCGAAAAATCAAAGTCTTAGCACACTGAAGGAAGTCTTTAAGAATCCACAGGATTTGAAGATCAGATTCTTCGATATGAATCAATATCCTTTAGGAGAATGGAAACTTAAAGGGCAAACGAATGGAACATCAGGGAAAATCGAAAAGTAATAAGAAAAATCTATGAAAACAATAGCTAAGCGAAAGACGATTATCGCTTAGCTATTTACTAGATTTTGTTCTATTGTATATTAATTTGATTCTCCACAATTTAGGAGGTTGTTCAATGGGGAGATTGCAAAAACGAAAAAGGGATAAAAAATCACCACTAGTTAAAAATGTATTGTCTAATGTGGCAGTTGGGACGGTCATCGCTGGAATAGCCCCTGTGGCTCTAGCTGCAAGCGTTGATGAAATCGATCATTTGGTGAAGCCTAACTCACTGCTTATTGGTGATGAATTATTTCAATTAGATGATACTTCCGGTTATAAGAAAGAAAACGTACAGAACGGTAAGAAGGCTTATTTTAAATCCTTTAATGGCAGCTGGGTTGAACTTGAAGGAAATATTAAGAGCTTAAATGATCTTATGAAGGCAACGCCACTGACAGGTCAAGAGCTGAAAGCAATTGAAGTGAAGAAGTGGCATGTTGAAGGAAGCAATGTCATCGATTTGACTAAAACTCAAGCAGATCTCATCGTTGAAGCTACGAAGGCTGTTCAAGCTTATGAGACGGCACCTATCGCCACGGATGCAGATATTCTACAGGCAGAGAAGCTTGAGGCTTTGGCAAGGGTAAAAGTTGGACTTATTTCAACCGGCCCCGAGAAACAAGCTCTCATCGATCGGATTGAAGCGCGTAAGAAAGCTGTAGAAGGAGCAAAGCAAGAATTAGTTCATATCAAAGCTGCTGAAGTCGCTGTTATTAACTATGAGAAAGCTCCTTTAACGACGGTGGAGGAGATTGCTGAAGCTGAGGCTCTTGAGGTAGTAGCGAGAGCGAAGGTCGACCTGATCCATAATGAAACAATAAAAGCTAAGCTAATACATCGAATCGAAGAGCAGAAGAAATTAGTTGAAGAAGCAAAAACGAAGTTTGATTATGTGAAGCTAGCAGAAGCAGCTGTGACTGCATTAGAAGAAGCGGCTTCTAAGTATTTGGGCGTGGAGGCCAACCTCTTAGCGGCAGAAGCAAAGATTCCTCCGGCAAGGGAAGCTGTATCCCGCGTGAATGATCAGGCGAAACGAGAAGAACTGGAAGCTCGAATCAATGTAGCGGCACAAACGATACACCATGCGAGAATAGCTTTTGATGAAGCCAAAAATATTGCCGTTGCTGAAGCAGCTGTTGATGCTTATGAATCGGCACCCCTGACGACGTTATCGGAAATCTCTCTAGCGGAACAGCTAGAAAGTAACGCTAGAACCAAAATTGAATTGGTTCAGAACGAAAGCAAGAAAACGGAGCTTCTAGCAAGAGTAAACGCACATAAAGTGGTTGTTGAAACTGCTAAAGCTGAACTTGCTTTGGGAAATGTGGCCCCAACTGTAAGCAACGCGAAGTTAGCTGGTATTAATTTCTCTCCTATTGGTGAAAAACACCTGAAGGTATTCATTCCTGGTTCAATGATTATCAAAAACATGGACCTGAATGTAGATCTGAATGTTGGCTCTAAGGTCTTCCTCACGGATATTTTGAATGCAGCGGGCGAGTCACCATTTAAAGATATGGATCCTCCTGTCTTTCCGAGAAATATGGGGGAGTATGGAGATGGAGAACAAAGCATCAATTTAGCTAAGATGCTCCCTAACTCACTAAAAACGTTGGAAAACTCACCAATTAGTGTCTTGAGGGATGCGGTTAATGGAGGGTTGGGCAGCCCCACACCAGGAAAGATTTCTTTTGAGGTAAAGCTGCAAAACTCTAAAAATAGCAGTAAGACATCGACTTATGTTTTGGATCTTCATGTGGGCGAGACAGGTGGTTCGGTAACTGTTCATCCTAACCGTAAGGTAACGGTAGACGGTGCCGCTGAGAGTCTAAACAAAGTTACCGTAAAAATCTTTAATAAGCTAGATTCTAACACTCCGGTATACAATGAGGAAATAGATGTAGTGGACAAGATGTTCACATACACAACCCCTCAGGCTTTACAACCAGGGTCTTATACTGTCAAGGTCTATGATCCAAAAGGCAATGAAATCGAAATCCAAAATGCAAGTACGGTAGTCGTTGAACCCGTAAAGCCGGTTAGTTTCAGTGTTCCAGGGGGAGAGTATTCACAGCCTAAAGTGGTAACCTTGTCTTCCGAGCCAGAAGCTGTTATCTACTATACATTGGACGGTACAACGCCTACGATTGATCCTAAAAATAAGTATTCTGGTCCGATCACAATTGGTCAGTCGGCAACTCTTAAGGCTATCGCCGTAGATGTTAACGGATTTATCAGTGAAGTAAGAACGGCAGAGTATATCATTAAGGATATCGTTCTTCCACCGAACCCAGTTGTTTTCAAGACACCGGGGGGCGCATATAAAAACGCTCTTGATGTCGTCCTAGAAGCTCAATCAGGAACCACCATCTATTATACAACGGATGGACTTGATCCTGTACCAGGTCAACCGAATACGAGAGTGTACAGCGGACCAATTCATGTAAGCTACAGCACTACGATTAAGGCCATTGCCGTTAATGATGTTTGGAAACAAAGTTCTGTACAAGAAGCACGCTACGTTATCACAGGGGATTGGACATCCTTATATACGACCTTGCAACAATTTGCGACCAAGTTAAGCAGGGATTTAACCGAGGCGGAGAAAACACAAATTCGTGAGCTCAACCAGATCTTTACTCAGGACGCAACCTTGCGTAATGCAGTTGTTGAAATTGTTAGGAGTCGAGTTGATCTATCAGAAGGTCCGGTCAGAAGTGATGATGCAATTGACTTGACAACGGAATTAATCTTGCTTGCTGGCGAAATCATGACGGTACAAGATTTAGAAAATCTTCAGGCAAGGATCTTCAATCACTATATTCCTATGCTAGATGCTCACGGCGTGAATTCTACGGATGCCTTAGAGTTCATTAGTGCTTATTACTCGCATCTACAGCACGAGGTTAAGAGTCAGCCGCTTGCTTCACAAGCTATGCAATCAGCATTTGACAAAACGCTTGGAACGAGTAGTCATTTCTATGGTCTGGATCGCCATGATATGGAAGGTGTGGTAGATGGGCTGAAATCCTGGCTTCATGATTCTACACAAGATGCGACCGTTAAAGAAAAGATCAAGGGAAGCTGGGAAGTTGCCAAGCGGGAATTCCAAGATTTTGTTCGCGGTGGAGCAGCGAAGTTAAGTGTAGAAAACTTAGAAGCAGCAGCCGATAAGGATTTATCCGTAGAGTCAAATCTACTTGCGGCAGAATCTGCTCTAGTAACGGCCAAGCACGCTGTTGAACAGTTGCTAGATAGTCCAGATAAACAAGCCTTGCTCGTGAAAGTTGAGGAAGCTGAGCAAAAGATTAAAGCAGCGAGAGAAGCATTCAATCTCCTTCAATATGCATACGCCATGGTTGCTCAGTTAGAGCAAGCTGTAGCCAAGGACCTGAAAGAATATCAAAACTTAATAGAAGCTATAAATGCTTACGAGTTGGCAGTTGAAGCAGTAAACCAACTTGCAGATAGTCCAACGAAGATAGAGCTCAGCGAGATCATTGCTATAGCCAAAGCTAAGCTTAGTGTTGCATGGAATGACATGGAGGCTGTCGAGCAGGCAGCAGAGCATGCAGTTGTTGCCTATGAAGAGGCGGCATTGGTGACTGTTGCTGATCTGAAGGTTGCAATGCTGCTTGGATTGGATGCCCACAGCGCAGTGACCAAAGTAACTAACCCAACGAAGTATGAATTCTTGATGCAAAGAATTGTAGCACAAGATACAAGAGTGAAAGAGCGCGAAGCGCAATTGCCAGCACTTGATATTGCGACAGTTAAGGTAGAGGCCCTTGAAGAAGCGATTGCACTAGATTTATGGGATGAAGAAAATCGCAGCAGAGCATTATTGCTATTCAATCAAGCAGAAGTGGATGTAGCTAGGATTGCTGATAACGTACCTGAAAAAGCCGACCTTCTTACTCGTTTAGCTACAGCAAAACAAGCTATCGATGTTGTGTTGAAAGATATTGAGCGATATGATGTGGCCAATCAAGCAGTTGAAACATATGTAGCCTTGCCATTGCATACTTTAGCTGATATTCAATCGGCTAAGCAGTTAGTAAAAATAGTAATTGAAAAGACGTATCTAGTGAATCATGAGGGCAAGCGTAATGAGTTACTAGCTAAAATTGAACAGAAGAAAGCACAAGTGGAAGAGGCTGAGAAGGAGTTTACCAGCAACCCTACTATTAATAATGTGAAGCTTGGTAGTGTTCCGTTTAGCCTAACAGGTAATCAACTTGTCGGTTACGTACCGGGCGCTGCAAAAATCAAGTTCATTGATTTGAACTTAAGTGCGAAGTCTGATGTTTATCTTAAAGGAATCTATGACAAGCATGGGAATTTATATACAAGTTCCTTGCTTACCTTACCGGTTTACATGGGGGAATATGACAAGGGATCGCAATCGATTGATCTGTTAAGCTTCCTGCCAATCACGATGGATAATGTTTCGGCTCGTTTCTTCTCCAGCATTATCAATAATGGGGAATCAGGTAAGGTCACATTCGAAATTGAGTTACGCAATGCTCGTACACCGTCTGCGACTTCTACTTACCAGATGCATGCCTTTATTGATCAAATGGGAGCACAAGTCGAAGTGCGACCGGATAAGAGCCTTGCGATTACGGGTACAGCTCAAAATACGGATAAAGTGACAATTAAAGTATTTGAACTATCCGCGGATTCATTGGTTGTAGATAAAGAGGTTACAGTAACGGATGACCAATTCTCTTATCAAACCCAACCATTGGTACCAGGCAGTTATGTGGTAAAGATTTATACAGCGGACGGAGAGCTATTTAAGGAGATGGAGGTTGTCATTCCTGAAGTCGTTCCTGTTAGCTTTGGTTTGGCTGAGGGTGTGTATGAGTCAGCTCAAGAAGTATCCTTGATAGCCGCTGAAGGAGCAACTATTTACTACACGCTTGACGGTACTGATCCAGTACCTGAAACGGCAACACTCTATACAGGACCGATTAGAGTCGATCGAAGCTTAACTATCAAGGCCATTGCCGTGGATGCTCAAGGCAATATGAGTGAGATGGTTGAAGCACAATACATTATTACGGGTGACTGGTCAGAACTTTTTGCTGATTTAAAGAACTTTGTAGCCAAGATGAATGGCTTGACTCCAGAGCAAAAGCAGAGAATTGCAGACCTGAATGAAACTTTTAAGTCTGATCCTATCCTTAGGGCAGAGCTACTGCAATTGGTGAAAGACAGTGTTGACCTGAGCGAAAGTGAAGACACGCAGGTTAACCTAGAGAACCGTGAAGCCATGGCGACAGAACTCGTTCTTCTCATCGGCGAGATCATGACAGTACAGAATGTGGATGAGTTAAAGGGTAGAATCAACCATCATTACATTCCGATGCTAGAACAGCAGGGCGTGAATGCATTGGATGCCCTGGTTCTAATCACGAGATTATATGAGCAAATTCAACAAGAAGTGATTGCTGATAGTTTAACCATTGATGCTATCTCTCGTGCTTATTCTGCGGCGCTTGGAGGCGCTCAGCATTTCCACGGATTAGGTGCTGATGATGTTCATAACCTTGCTCTCAGTTTGCGGACATGGGCTGAAGATGAGTCGGAGCACCAGGAACTTAAGCAGGATATTCGCTTGACTTGGGTGATTGTAAAATCCGTGTTTGAGGAATTTGTTAAGGGTGGGGATATCTATCCGCCTGACTATGTAACCTTCAGTGTTGGAGGGGGATATTTCTCCAAGCCATTCTCTGTTAAATTATTTGCAGAGCCAGGAGCTACCATTTACTATACGTTAGACGGAACGGTGCCAACGAAGAGCTCCATGGTTTATACAGATGCTATTATGATTTCAGATAGCACAATAATTAATGCGATTGCCGTAGACGCTGCAGGAAACAGCAGTGAAGTAGCTGAAGCTAGATATGTCATGTTGCATAATTGGGATGGACTATATACCGATTTAGAGCATTATGCTATGAAGCTCCAGCAGGACTTAACCAGTGAGGAAAAGTCTCAAGTTCGTGAATTGAACGAGATGTTCCGGACCGATTCTATTTTACGTCAGGCTATTACGAAGATCGTTTGGGAGCGTGTAGATCTAACGGATGGTCCAGTCGAGCCGAATGCAGCGGTTGATGTAACGGCAGCATTAGTCCAGCTGGCAGGTGAGATTTTAACTGTTGAGGATGTCCCAGCATTGCAAGCTAGAGTCATGAATTATTACTTGCCAATCTTTGACCAGCATGGCGTCAATCCGGCTGAAGCGGTTCAATTTGCTGCTGATTTCTATAGTAATCTAAAGAGTTTAGTCCAGGTTGACGAGCTTTCTTCTATAGTTTTTGAAGAGGCATTTATTAAGTCACTTGGGGAAGACGAGAACTTCTATGGCTTAGATAGAAATGACGTTTCCGGCTTGATAGCAGGCCTTAAGGATTGGGTGTACGATAGTTCTCAAGACAGTGAAATTAAAACTGAGATATTAACCAGCTGGGCGGTAGTTAAGCGTGCTATATATGACTACATGAGTGGTGAGGATACAACTCCACCGCATGGCGTAGAGTTTAGTAAGCCAGGGGCGACTTATACGGGCTCAGTTACCGTGGAACTTAGCACTGAACCAGGAGCAGCAATTTATTACACGCTAGATGGTTCGGAACCAACTATGGAGTCCTTAGTTTACAGCCATCCAATTATAATAGAACGCAATACGTTGCTTCGGGCCATTGCTGTCGATGCAGCTGGAAATGTAAGCAGAGTAATGCAAGAGAAGTATACTATAATGGCTGACTGGAACGGTCTTTACCAGGACCTTGTTGAATTTGCAGAGATGCTGAAGTCAGACTTGTCATCTGAGGAGAAACAACAAATTCGGGATCTCAATGACATCTTCCGTAATGATACCGCCCTTCGTGAAGAATTAATTCAGATTGTTAGGGATAAGGTAGACCTTTCTGATGGACCGATTAGAGCGGATGATCAAGTGAATCTGACAGCAGAGCTTCTTCTATTGGCCGGTCAGATTATGACGATTCAAGATGTGGTAGACTTGCAAACCACCATTATAGATAAGTATGTTCCAATGCTAGAAGCCCACAATTTAAATGCTACCGATGCTCTTTATTTCTTGACTGATTTTGTGAAGAACGTTAAGAATCAAGGGACATTCGATGCTCAGAGCTTCGAGGCTGCGTTCTCTGCAACGTTAGGGACAGCCGATAGCTTCTATGGTCTTGATCGAAACGACCTCAATCAATTAATAAATGGACTTCAACAATGGTTGTATGATGATTCTGAGCAGATGGAGCTTAAAGATAAAATCGAATCGAGCTTGAAGGTTCTTAAGAGGGCTATTACCGGATACATTGAACCTGAAGAACAGCCGTTAGATCCGCTTCATGGACTTGATGGAACAATCGGAACGGCTCCAGCAACAGGGGAAGTACAACAACCTGAAGCAGACCAAGAGGGTGCTCCACAGGACCAGACGCCTACTGAAGAGGGGACGGAAACTCCTGCTGAAGGAGAGGTGCTGCCTGAGCCTGTAGACGAGGGAACGGAAGCCCCTGCTGAAGGTGAGGTAGAACCTGAGCCTACTGAAGAGGGGACGGAAACTCCTGCTGAAGGAGAGGTGCTGCCTGAGCCTGTAGAAGAGGGAACAGAAGTACCTACCGAGGGTGAGTCCCAACCTGAAACAACAGGAGAACCTTTACAGGAACCTATCCAATCGGAAGAACAGCTTGATCCATCCTTAATCGCAGTTCCTGAAGATGATGCGGATTCTGAAGAGGTACTTGTGATAAGTGAAGAGGAAGTAGTTGAATAATTGTATTCAGAGCCAACCGAGAGGTTGGCTCTTCTCTTAACCAAGGGGATAAGGTATGCTAGAGAAAACCCTGAAAGGAGAAAAAGCGTGCTTTTAAGGCTCAAGAAGCTTTTTAATTTCATTCCAAAGGACACATCAGAAGAGTCAATGCTTTCTGAAGGGGAAGTTCAACAACTAAACATGGTTATCATGAACGAGGAAAAGAAAGAGGTATGTTCTCAGACGGGAAAGCTTTCTCTTCACGAAACTTGGGAAAAGGCAATGGACGATGAACAGAGATACATACTAAGCTATACACATGTTTCACTACCCGAAGTCCAACCTGGAAATGTCGCTATTGCAGGCTATCAGTTGGAGGCCCATCCCAATGGTCTTGCTGTTCATGGATTTATTCGCAACCGTCTTAAGCGTCCAGTACGATTCGAAAAGATTACCTTAGCTATTGTCGGGGCGGATGATACGATCGTTGCTAAGCAAGCTTTTCTACTAGGTGATCTTGGGGAGATTCCTCCTTTTTCGGATCGCCCGTGGCGCTTTGTATTCCTAGAAGAAAATGTGATTAATTATCATGCCTCTTTAGAACGCTGGAGAATAATCTTCTATGACGAACCTGCTCACAAATTAAAATTGCAAATTGACGAAAGTTGGAAAGATCACCTTTCTGATAAAGCTAAGGAGGCTCTAAGTAAGCGTTTAATAGATTCTCCCCCTCTAATGAAGGGTAAGGTGGATATCGTAGGCATTGAACTGAAGAAAGTAAGTGATGATGCACTCAGTGTCTTGCTCTTTATCCGAAATCATAGAAAGAGTAGTCTTAGCTTGCAAGAAATGACCGTTGGCTTGAAGAATGAAAGTGGGCAAACGGTGGCTACAGGTTCCTTTCGTATAGATCCTCTTCGGGTTGACTCAGGTTGTGCAAAACCTTGGAGAGTAATTTTTCCTAAAAGCTTAATAAAAGGATCGACTGACGATGTCAGCCGTTGGGAAGTGTATCTAATAGGTTTTAATTGCATGGTTTAATTTGCCAATTAGAAAGAGTTTGATATAGTAGATTATTGCCATTATGATAGGATGAGAGAATAGGAGTAGCGTTCTGTTTTAATGAATACATACCAGGGGGATAATGTGATGAAGAAAAGAAGTTATAAGCATTTATCGTTAGCGAGCGGCTTCTTGTTGAGCTTGAGCCTGCTTGTTCCAGGATATTCTTCGTCAGTGTCAGCGGAGAGCAAGGCATTAACCGATATTCAAGGACACTGGGCACAAAGTACGATTGAACAATGGATAAATCAAGGATTAGCCAGCGGGTATAAGGATCAGACCTTCAAGCCGAATAACAGTATTACCCGGGCGGAATTCATGACGCTTGCCAATAAGGCCCTTGGATACTCGGAAAAGTCTACGCAATCATTTGGCGATGTCTCAGCCTCTGCATGGTTTAAGGATGAGGTAAGCAAGGCTCATGCTGCCGGGTATATTTCCGGATACAATGATGGGACTATTCGCCCGCAAAACCCTGTCACGCGTCAAGAAGTAGCTGCCATGATTGCTAAGATGGCGAAACTTGATACATCAGTAAGCCTCAATAATATAGATCGTTTTCAGGATGATTCCAAGACTCCAACTTGGAGTAAAAACGTAATTCAAGCTGTGGTTGCACAAGGATTTATGAAGGGATACCCGGATCAAACCTTCCAGCCAACAAGGTCTATTACCCGTGCAGAAGCCATTGCAACCCTTCAAGGATTAGTATTAGTAAAAACTAATACAAATGTCACCTATGATGAGGCGGGAACCTATGGACCGCAGACTGGCTCTGAAACAGTGAATGGCGATGTATCCGTTACTAAGGCAGGAGTAACCCTGCAAAACCTTGTGGTTAAAGGGGACCTTTATTTAGCTGAGGGTATAGGTGAAGGAGAAGTCGTGTTGCAAAACGTAACCGTTCAAGGAAATGTTCTTGTTCAGGGTGGCGGAGCTAACAGTATTACGCTGATAGATTCTCTCTTGGAGAACGTGACCGTTAACAAAAAGAATGGTGCCGTGCGTCTTCTTGCTAAGGGAAAAACGAATATCGAAAACGTTACCCTTGAGTCGGGTGCCAAACTAGAAGAGGCAGAGCTATCAGCAGGAGGGTTTACACAAGTAACCATCAGCGATAAGGTTGTCGCTCAATCTGTTGTCACGCTTAATGGGACATTCGAGGTGCTGGTTCTCAATGCATCTAATATCAGCCTAGATCTAGTAAAGGGTTCAGTGACGAATTTCACAGTGAATGAAGCAGCCAAAGGGTCGCTAATAAACCTTGCTGAACAGACTAATGTAGCAAACTTAACAATTAAAGCTCCTGTAAAAGTTACTGGGAAAGGGTCCATCGATAAAGCTAACATCGAGGTGAATGGCGTTACGGTGGAACAGCAGCCAGGCACCTTGAACCTTGCTGAAGCGATAACGGCATTCATTGCTGGAGTGGAAGCTAAGGCAACTCAAGCTCAGGTTCCTGCAGGCGGCGGTGGAGGAGGCGGTGGCGGAGCACCAGGCTCTGGAGTTGTGGAACAGGTCACTCCTTCTGCAACCTTCTCTGTCCCAGGAGCTTCTTCCGATGATGGTACCCATTTTGATGTAAGCAAGACCACCAAAATTGAATATCTAAATCTAAATTTGAATACCGAAAGTGAAGTAGAAATTGTAGATGTCTTAAGAAAAGACGGAACCACCAGTATTTTGGATTTGATCAGGATATATCGTCCTGAGTTAAAGGAAACGATGCCAGCTGGTTCTGAGCGTATCAACCTTTTAGAGATGTTTGGTTTGACTGGATTTGATGGCGGGGTAGCAGCCGGAAATTTTGCTCCATTCGTTGATGGAACAATGATCATTAAAGTGAAGTTAACCAATACAAAGGATGCTTCTAAGGTTACTGAGTATACGGTAAAAGTAAATATTGTAAACTAATTAATAGGGAGAAGCTCTTTTTGACAGAAGAGCTTCTTCTTTTCTTTTGCCGTATAGAAAAATTATGCTACAATCACAATAATGTCTACAAAACTGAAAGGAGTAAGAAACCTGAAAGCGATCATCCAACAACTAAGGCCAAAGCAATGGACGAAGAATCTGCTCGTTTTCGCCGCCCCTGTTTTTGCCGAAAAATTTATTGATATTCAAGCGGTAACTGTGACTCTGCTCGCCTTTATCTGCTTTTGTTTTACAGCAAGTACCGTATATATCCTAAACGACATTATGGATGTGGAGAAGGATCGGCTTCATCCCGAGAAATCGAAACGGCCGATCGCTTCGGGTGCTCTAAGTATAAGGACTGCGATATTCATCGGAGTGTTTCTTCTATTGTCTTCTCTCCTTATAGCTTACTTGGTCGAGCCGCTCTTTGCAGCAGTCCTCATCATTTATTTTGTTGTAAATGTTTTTTATTCTATATCCCTTAAGCATGTCGTCATCGTCGATGTGATGATTATTGCCTTGGGATTTGTGTTGCGCGGTTTTTCTGGAGCGATTGTCATCGAAGTACATATGACGGCTTGGTTTATTCTGTGCACGATGCTTCTGGCGTTATTCCTTGCCCTGAGCAAGAGAAGGCATGAGCTGGAGCTGTTTAGCGGGGACAAGCTCAAACAGCGGAGAGTGCTGGAGCATTATTCTACAGGCTTACTCGATCAGATGATCTCCATCGTGACATCTGCCACGATTATGAGCTATTCTTTATATGCGGCCACAACGGGTCCGAACACCTATATGATGTGGACAATTCCCTTTGTACTGTATGGAATTTTTCGTTATCTTTATTTAGTGCATATGAAGGAAGGCGGAGGCAGCCCGGAAAAAGTATTGCTCGATGACAAGCATATCTTGGGTACAGTCGTATTATTTGGTTTATCGGTCATGATTATTAAAATTTACTTTCAATAAAAGGAAGGCCCATGGATCTAGAACGGTTGATAAAAAGAGTATGGATTGGCTTTTTCTTTGGATTGCTCGTGATGATTGGGATTGCGGTCTGGGGAGATGTCAGCGCTTTGGGGAGCAGCTTCTCCAAGCTGGGCTGGCCTTATCTATTGCTTATTTTTTCGTTTACTTTTGTAGGATATCTTTTTCGCTTCGCGAAATGGCAATTATATATTCGAAGTATTGGCGTTTACCTCTCCTTAAAGGATAGTGTTCTCGTCTTTTTAAGTGGTTTTTCGATGTCCATTACGCCGGGAAAAGCGGGGGAAGTCCTGAAGTCCTTTTTGCTGAAAAGAATGCACCAAATCGACATCGCACGAACTGCTCCTATTGTGTTAGCTGAGCGATCGACGGACCTGTTGGCCATGGTCCTCCTGGCTTCGATTGGCGTGAGCCGATTTTCCTATGGATATTATGTGCTCGGAGGGACGCTTCTTTTCTTGCTGGCCCTCATATTGATCATTCAATCTAGGGGATTGACGTTGTGGATGCTCAGTAAGCTGAAACAGGTGAAGAAGCTTCTAAAACTAGCGGAAAAACTCGAGGTGTTCTACGAGAGCTCTTATACTTTATTTCATTGGCGGATCCTTAGTTTAGCAACCCTGATTAGTGTGGTGTCTTGGTTTTTGGAATGCATTTCCTTGTATTGGGTTTTTAAAGGATTGGGCATTTCCTTAGGACTGTTGGATGCCGTTTTCTCGTTCTCCTTTTCTTCCATTGCGGGAGCCATCTCCATGCTGCCAGGAGGATTAGGTGCCGCTGAAACGAGCATGGTAGGCATCTTAATGACCTTAGGAGTGGAAAAAGGCGATGCGGTTGCTGCTACCCTGCTAGGGAGATTTGGAACTTTATGGTTCGGCGTATTTTTAGGTGTAGCGACTCTGATCGTAAGCAGTCGAAAATTATTAAGAATAGAAGGGAAGAGCCTATGAGTACTATTTATCCTCTTATGCCTGTCATCGCCTGGCTCTGCTCGGGATGTTTGAAATTTGCGATTCATTATGTTCGTTTTGGGAAAGAAGCCAAAAGTCGCATCGGGAACGGAGGTTTTCCCAGCACGCATACCGCTGTGGTCAGCTCAGCCGTGATGTTAATCGGGTTTAAGGAAGGGTTCGACACCCCTCTTTTTTCTTTAGGAGTTGCTTTTCTCATGATTACCATTATCGATGCTACAGGCATTCGCAGAGCCCTTGGAGAGCACGCGAAGCACATCAATGTGCTGGCTGCGCCGGCGAAAGCGCTGCGTGAATCGCAAGGACATACGAAGATAGAGGTTTTAGGTGGACTTGTGTTAGGAACGTTATTAGGTTATGTAGGAGCGATCATAGGATGAAAGCATGGAAGAAAGACATCGCAGGGTGGGGCAATTATCCGAAGGAAAAGGCCTTTTTATACCGACCGGAAAAAACAACTGAACTTAAGAGTTTACTAGCGTCCGGTGCAAAAACCAACTATATCTCACGTGGACTCGGGCGCAGCTACGGTGACACGGCTTTGAATCGCAGAGAAGGAGTCATCCTTCATACGAAGTTTAATCGGTTCCTTTCCTTTGATCCCGATACGGGTGTTGTCGAGTGTGAAGCTGGCGTTTCCTTAGAGGAGATCATTGAGGTTTTTCTGCCGCGCGGCTATTTCCTCCCGGTTACACCAGGAACCAAGTATGTCACCCTGGGTGGAGCGATTGCCAACGATGTACATGGGAAAAACCACCATCAGGACGGAGCGATTTCTGATCATCTTCTGGACTTCACGCTGATGACCGCGTCCGGAGAATTGTGGACCTGTTCGCGTGAGGAAAATGCAGACTTGTTTTGGGCGACCGTTGGCGGAATTGGGTTAACGGGAATCATTTTGACAGCACGTTTGAGGCTTATTTCCGTGGAATCTGCTTATATTGAAGTCGATTACAAGAAGGCGGCGAACTTAGACGAGGCACTGGACAAGTTGGCTGAAACTGGCGACCAATATCCTTACTCCGTGGCTTGGATTGATTGCTTAGCAACAGGCAGGTCCATGGGACGCTCCGTCCTCATGCTGGGCAAGCACGCGGGAAGAGACTCCCTTCCTGCTACAGGTGGAGATCCGCTTTCTATCCGGAAAAAGAAGAAGCTGAACATGCCGTTCAACCTTCCATCCTTGGTTCTCAATCCTTTATCTATTGGGG
The DNA here is from genome assembly GCF_004123195.1 of Ammoniphilus sp. CFH 90114. Lineage (NCBI taxonomy): Bacteria > Bacillati > Bacillota > Bacilli > Caryophanales > Paenibacillaceae > Ammoniphilus > Ammoniphilus sp. CFH 90114. The sequence goes on along the minus strand of NZ_SDLI01000010.1, from coordinate 87,935 downwards.
CCTTCAATGCCTTATATTATGGAAAATTTAAAGATGACAGCCTCGTGACCGTCGATTATGACTCCTTCTTCTATCCGCTCGACGCGATCGACAATTGGAATCGAATGTATGGAGCGAAGGGGTTCATTCAATATCAGATGGTATTTCCCCCAGAGACCAGTCGGGAAGGCTTGACCGAGGTGCTAGAAAGGCTGAGCCAAGCGAAAAAGTCCTCTTTCCTGGCTGTTCTTAAGAGCTTCGGGGCTCGCGGCAACGGTTGGCTTTCTTTCCCCCGACCAGGCTATACGCTAGCGCTGGATATTCCTGTTCGCGGCGGGGCGGAGTTCATTTCCTTTATCCATGAACTAGACCAAATCGTCCTCCACTATGGCGGTGTCCTGTACCTGGCAAAGGATGCGCTTATGTCTCCGGACACCTTTCGGACCATGTATCCGGAGTGGGAAAGGTTTCGTGAGCTCAAGGAGAAAGTCGATCCTCATCACCTGTTCTCCTCCTCAATGGCCAGAAGACTACATTTAACGGAGGATAAGTAGATGAAGAAGATTCTTATCCTAGGAGCTACATCGGGCATAGCCCAGGCGATCGCTCATCATTTTGCAAAAGAAAAGACTAACCTCATCCTAGCTGGTCGCGACGTATCCGAGCTAGAAGCCATGGCCCAAGACCTTCAGATTCGTCATCAAGTTGAAGTGACACCAGCTTACTTTGATGCTTTGGACTATGAATCGCACGCGGACTTTATTGCCGCCTGTACGAAGAATGTAACCCTCGATGGCGTCGTTCTCGCCTACGGTTACATGACAAGCCAGGAGGAGGCTCAAGAGAACTTCGCTGAAGCGAGAAAGATGATGGAGATTAACTATGTCTCCACTGTCTCCCTGCTTGAGCGGGTGGCCGATTATATGGAGCAGCAGAAAAAAGGCTTTATCTGTGTCATCTCCTCTGTAGCTGGAGACCGCGGACGACAAAGCAACTATATCTACGGCTCTACCAAAGGAGCCCTTACGGTGTATCTGCAAGGACTTCGTAACCGCTTGTTTCCTTCAGGCGTTCAAGTTCTCACGGTCAAACCGGGATTTGTCGATACAAAAATGACCTTTGGCCAGCAAGGTATGTTCCTTGTTGCCCAGCCGCAAGCCATTGCCCGTGCGATCTCCAAATCCCTTGCTAAGGGCAAACATTCCCTCTATGCCCCTTCGTTTTGGGCGCTTATCATGTTAATCATCAAGATGATTCCGGAGAGCATCTTTAAGAGATTGAAGTTGTAGTAGCTTTATTTGCGAACAAACATTCGTGTCAAGGCCGTGTTTGTGCTATGATAAGGACAAGGGGGGATGAGGATGGATGAAACAAAAGTGATGCTGCAAAAGATTTTGGAGGGGATGCAGATCCTGGGTTCAGAGGTTAAATCTCTTAACTCGGGGATGGAGTCATTGAGTACGAGGATGGATTCTCTGAGTACAGAGGTTGATGGACTGCGCGCGGAAGTAGGTACATTGCGTACAGAAGTGGAAGGGCTGCGCACAGATGTAGGAACACTGCGTACAGAAGTGGATGGTTTGCACACAGAGGTGAAGTCTCTACGTTCAGAAATGAATGAGAGGTTTGATCAAACAGAAGCAAGATTGGATCAACTAGAAGAGAGAGTTACCCGCATTGAGACCAATATGGTTACGAAGGAAGAGTTTTATGCACTGAAGAAGGATGTTGAGTTCACCTACCTGAAGTCCGCACAGAACGAGTTGGAGATCAATCGGTTAAAGAATCAGTAGGAAGTTGATTTAGAAGAATGGGGTCAGAACCGGTATGATCTAGATCGGATAGAGGTCACAAGACTCCATTTTTTACATAGAGATAAAATGAAGCCAAGAGTTGTGCTCTCGGCTTTTTTTATGTTTGGCAGTTTTATGGTTCGTATTTAAGGCATTTATTCTAATATCAAGTGGAAAGACGGACTAGTTTGCCCGAATCCCCCTTAAACTGGCTAGTTTTTTTTGTGTGTAATTAAAATGATTGGCCTTCACTGATGGTTCTAGAGCAAACTAGCGTTTCGGGAAGCAGATTTTCTATTGATTCTCACGAATTTTTGTCAATACTCACGAACATCTTTGTTTTTGTCACGAAAAAACGATCGAAACTCACGATGCTGATGCTATTACAAATAACAAGACCATATTACTCCCGAAAACGGCCTTTTTTGTCACATGGCTGTAATGGCTCCGGATAAAACACAAGTATGACAGTGTTAACCCATCTTTATAGCGGCGAAACTCCCGAAAACGCCCACCTTTATCACGAACGATAGTTACAGAGTCACGAACCAATAATGATTACAAGTAAGTTAATCCCTAAAAATAAAATAAAGCCAAGAGTCACTCTCAGCTTTTTATGGGTGAAAAAAATAGGTACTAAACTCGCACACCATTCCTTACCGATCTCATGATCACCGCGACCAATAGCGCAAACGCAGGATGGCACAAGAAGGAGTAACGTGCATTCCCTTCAAATATCATCGTGATGATCGTAAACAACAGAGCGGGAAGGCAAAACAGGACGAGAAACAATCGCTGATTCCAGATTTCTGGATTGACTTCACTCCTTCTGCGAAGTTTTCTCCCTTTCCAAACAGCAGCCACAAACCCAATCAGCAGTGCAGGGTAAGCCAAGAAGAATGACGAGCTTACTATCCCATGGATACTAGGAATCGCGCGCATGAGAAAGGCCTTTATGCGATCAAGCTCCTCTGTACGATCCTCGTCCTCCACTTCGAAGGCCCAGCGCCAATCCAGGTTCGTATAGAAGGTCTCATTCAATCGATAGAACGTTAAGGCAAGGAATCTACCAGGATTCTCGCTGATCCAATTCTTCGCTTCCTCCTTCATTAGTCGATCCATCTCGACTTCAAATCGAGGGTCGCTCTCCGGATAAGTAATCTCATGAATGGGGCTTCCCGGTATCTTATAGGGGTCCATCCAAGCCCCCGTGGCATGGGGGTTGTTATTCACATACAACACATAGCCGCCGTTCGTGGTCATCGGCACGAACGCTCCGAAAAGCTCGTAATTTCGATAAGTCCAAGGGGCAATCACCATAATGGAGACGACCGCCACGATCGTGGTCCGGACAATCCCCTTCCCCCAACCACCTCGCGGAATAGCAATTTTTAACCAACCATGGCGCAGCATTTCGCCAAAAAACACCACAAGTCCAAATAACGGAGAAAGAGGCTTAACTAGACTCATATATCCTAAGATGACTCCTGCGATCACTAATAAAATCCATTTTCTACGCGTTTGCCCTTCTTTCGGCCAAGAAGCAAAGTAACAAGCTAAAAATCCAAGAAGTAACGTATTATATAAGATCTCTGTCGCTAACACATTCACATAGAGAATCTCTTTGGGAAGAAAGAGATAGACGAGCGTGGCTAGCATGGTCAGTTTCTCCGTCGTGAACCGTCGTACAATCCAGTAAAAAAGAAGCCCCGATAAAAGTCCAAGTGCCCAATTCAACAACTTGGCCAATAAGACGCTTGGCCCGAACCAATAAAAGAAAAAGGCGAGAAAAGCTGGATAGCCGACACCTTGGAAGGCGGTGTGGCGTCCGAACATCACAAACCCATTTCCTTCGGACAAACTAATCGCCGCTTGGTAATATCGCACGAAGTCCGAGATCGGCTGCGTATCTAGGTTATACACCAAAAAGCCCCGCAGCCCAAAGCAACCTATAAATAAAATCCAAAAGATCAGACGCCAAAAAATCATGTTATCACCTATCATATAGAATTACATCTTATTGATCGTATGCAAGTCACATAAAAAAGTCAATCGCGAAGACTAGATTTTGTAAAACCAGATGCAACATGTTAAAATAAGGATAAAGTTAATGGGGAAAGGAAATGGAACCAAAATGACCGAAAAAGAAAATATGAATATCCAGCAAGACGAAATTTTAGCGACATCCAAAAATAACAAGAAGAACGTGAAATTCATACTAAAGAATGGTGTACATATGGAAGGTTTTGTCGAAGCGTTTGATCGTTATGTGGTCGTGATCCGCCAACAAGGTGATAAGCAAGCGATGATTTATAAGTCAGCTTTTTCGACCATTGTGCCTTAGGGAAGTCGGTCAACATCCAAGTAAATCACCTTTAGCAGCAGAGTAGACAAGCCTTTTTATTTTAACAAACGAATACCCAGCCAAGTTAAGCGGCTGAATCAAGAGGGGTCTGACTTCCACGGCATCATGTGGAAAGTTAAACCCCCTTCTTTTTTGAGGGCCCACAGATTGAGGATTTTGGTTTTCTTTTTCTTTGAATGTGTTAAAATATTATGAAATAAAGACAAAAAAGGTGGAGTGAGAGAATGAAGAAGGAGAAAATGTTGGAGCTCCTTGTTCTATTAGAACAGGACGCTCGACAGAGCCACGATAAGCTAGCGATGATGCTAGATGTTCCTGTGCAAGAAGTGAGTTTAACGATTGAAAAATTAGAGAAGGAGAACGTCATTCTCCGATATCCGGCGCTCATTAACTGGGATAAGATTCAAGGGGACGATAAAGTAACTGCGATGATTGACGTAAAAGTAACCCCGCAGCGGGATAAAGGCTTCGATGAAATTGCTGAGAGAATCTACCGATTTCCCGAGGTCAAATCCGTCTATCTTATGTCGGGAGCTTATGATTTATCTGTGACGATTGAAGGAAAGACCATGAAGGAAGTGGCCTTCTTTGTCGCTCAGAAGCTTTCTACATTAGATAACGTGATTTCAACTGCCACACACTTTATATTAAAAACCTACAAGCATGATGGGGTCGTTTATGACCAGCAAGACGGAGATCGCAGGATGGTTGTCAGCCCATGAACCGTCGACTCTCCCAAACCATTCAGTCTATTCCGCCTTCGGGCATTCGAAAATATTTTGATCTCGCCAATACGATGGAAGACGTAATCTCCCTCGGGGTAGGCGAACCCGATTTTGTTACGCCATGGTCCATCCGCGAAGCCAGTATTTCCACCATGGAGCGAGGGTACACGACCTACACTTCTAATAGCGGATTACCTGAGCTAAGATACGAGATTGCCCAGTACCTCAGTGACTCCTTCAATCTTGCCTACCAAGATCAGAAGGAAATCCTGGTCACCGTGGGCGCAAGTGAAGCGATTGACATTGCTTTGCGCGCGATCCTTGATCCAGGCGATGAGGTGTTAATCATCGAGCCTTGCTATGTATCCTACGAGCCTGTAGTTAAGTTGGCTGGTGGAGTCCCAGTGAGTGTAACGACAAGCATGGATACCGGCTTTAAGCTGACGTCCCAAGCGTTAGAGGAGAAAATCACCTCACGTACAAAGGCGGTCATTTTCTGTTATCCGAATAACCCAACGGGAGCCACCATGAACGAAGAGGACTGGGGTTCCATTGTACAACTGATCAAAAAGCATGACCTACTCGTGTTATCGGATGAAATTTATGCAGAGCTTAGCTATGATACGCCACACTTTAGCTTTGCCTCGCTCCCTGGCATGAAGGACCGAACGATCTTGATTTCTGGATTCTCGAAGTCCTTTGCCATGACAGGCTGGCGGATCGGCTACGCAGCAGGACCAGAGGACTTAGTTGCCGCGATGACAAAGATCCATCAGTACACCATGCTGTGTGCCCCCATCATGGGGCAATGGGCAGCCGTTGAAGCCTTGAGAAACGGCTTGAAAATCAAAGATGATATGGTCATGAGCTATCGTCAACGAAGAAATTATATTAGCAAAGCATTCCAACAGATCGGATTAGATTGCCTAATACCGGAAGGAGCGTTTTACGCCTTCCCTTCGATCCGTTCTACCGGCCTCACATCCGATCAGTTCGCTGAACAGTTGATCACACACTCCCGCGTGGCCGCCGTACCAGGGCATGTATTCGGCCAGGGGGGAGAGGGACATATCCGCTGCTCTTATGCCACCTCGATGGATAATCTGGAGAGAGCGATTGAGCGCTTTGATCAATTTTTAAGACATATTGGCTAGACTTATAAGGGGTCTGACTTCCACATAACAAACGATATCTCAATTCGTAGATATTGTATCGTGGGGGTTGGATCCTTTAATCATTCTTCTACTTTCAGTTGCCTCACAATAATCCTCTTGGAGAAAAACGCCTACCTATGCTATAAATAGAAAGTGAAACCTTTTTGGTTCTAAAAACGTCTTAATAAAGGAAACGAAAAACATGAATAATAAAGTTAACATATTAGGCGTCCCTTTTTCCAAGCTCACCATGCAGGAGACGGTAGACCTTATCAAAGGGAAGGTTGCTTCCCCTGGTGACAGGCCTTTTCATGTCATCACCGCCAATCCTGAGTTCGTGATGGGAACGCTTGAGGATCCCGAGCTTAAAAAAATCTCCGAGGATACTGATTTGATCACGCCAGATGGCATTGGGATCGTCATGGCTTCTCGCTGGAATAACGATCCTGTAGCTGAACGAGTAGCTGGATATGATTTGCTTCTTCGTTTGTTGGAAGAAGGGAACCGACAACAATGGTCCTTTTATTTTCTGGGATCCAGTGAAGAAGTAAACCAACTCGCGACCGACAAGATTAAGGAACGTTATCCGAATCTAATAGTAGCGGGTCGTCACAATGGTTTTTTTATGGATAAAGAAGAGGAAGTCATCACCGAGATCAATGAGGCGAAGCCGAATTTCCTCATCGTCGCTTTAGGAGCTCCACGTCAGGAGAAGTGGATTTACCAAAACAAGCATCGTTTACATACGAACATCGCCGTGGGTGTGGGAGGAAGCTTAGATGTCATCGCGGGAAAAGTCAAACGAGCTCCTGTGATTTGGCAGAAACTCAACCTTGAATGGCTCTATCGCTTGATTTCGCAACCTACACGCTGGAAAAGACAGCTTGCCCTGCCTAAATTCGCTATGAAAGCGTATTTCTCAGCGAAAAAGAAATAGAATGCCATTTGACGGCAACACGAGAACACACTAAAATAATCGATTAGAGAGAAACAGAAGTGGGGAGAGGATTATATTGGCCATGTATTTCTTGTATTTTGCCCTGGCACTCCTATTAACGCTCATCGCAACTCCCTTAGTGAAAAAACTAGCGATTGCATGGGGAGTCGTGGACCAGCCAGATCATCGAAAAGTTCACACCCGCATCATGCCGAGATTAGGCGGCCTTGCCATCTATATCTCATTCGCTATATGTTTCTTCTTATTCGTACCAATAACGAAAGAAGCATTGGGTATTTTCATCGGTGGAACCATCATTGTCATCACCGGTGCCCTTGATGATAAATATCAGCTATCTCCGAAGGCGAAAATGTTCGGGCAGCTCATTGCCGCCATGATCGTCGTCTACATGGGACTTCGAGTCGAATTCATTAACCTGCCGTTCGAAGGTCAGGTTTACTTTAAATGGTTAAGCATCCCGATCACCATCTTCTGGCTGGTCGGCGTAACGAACGCCGTCAACCTGATCGATGGACTGGATGGCCTCGCAGCGGGAGTATCCGGGATCGCTATTGCCGCAACTATGGTTATGGCTTTCTTGATGGGAAACACGCTAGCGATTCTGCTCAGCGTCATCTTACTCGGCTCCGTTATCGGATTTCTATTCTACAACTTCCACCCCGCCAAGATCTTCATGGGCGACACGGGGGCGTTGTTCTTAGGATTCAACTTGGCTGCGTTATCCATACTCGGATTTAAACAATTAACGGTCATCGCCTTCTTGGTCCCGATCTTGATTCTAGGGGTTCCATTATCTGACACCTTCTTTGCGATCATCCGCCGCATCGTCAACAAGAAACCAATTTCGGAACCTGACAAGAACCACCTGCACCACTGCTTGCTTGGTATGGGACTTTCCCACCGGGGAGCCGTCCTCGTGATTTATATGATTAGTGCATTGTTTGCCTTATCTGCGGTATTGTTTTCGCAGTCCACGTTGTGGGGAGCGGCTATAATTATCGGTGCGGTGTTGATCTTGCTTGAGTTGGGCTCGGAAGTGATTGGACTAGTAGGGAAGAAGAATCGTCCGTTGCTAAGAATGGCGAGGATTATTCGCTGGAGATATCGATTGGTGAATAGATCGTGGAAGTGAGTTAGATTACTGAAGGAGCTTGGGCGCACTGCCCGGGCTTCTTTTGTCTGTGCTTGGATATAAGACCAAGAAAATGCTAAATTGCTTAATATAAGTGACTGCCTTACTAGAGTATATATGTTAAGATAGAATATAATACGACAAATTTTATCAAATTTTTACAATTGTATAGAATGTAATTGATATAATAGAGGTAAGAAGAAAAGGAGTGGAACTATGAAAGTACGTAAAGCAATTATTCCTGCAGCTGGATTAGGTACGAGATTTCTGCCAGCAACCAAGGCAATGCCAAAAGAAATGTTGCCCATTGTAGATAAGCCTACAATTCAATATATAGTTGAAGAGGCGGTTGAATCTGGGATTGAAGAAATTATTATTGTAACGGGTAAAGGAAAAAGAGCGATAGAGGATCACTTTGATTGTGCTTTTGAACTTGAGCAAAATCTGGTTGAAAAACAAAAATTTGATCTATTAGAAGAAGTGCGTCATTCTACAAATATTGCAGATATTCATTATATTCGCCAAAAAGAACCTCGTGGATTAGGTCATGCTATTTGGTGTGCTCGTAAATTTATTGGTGATGAACCGTTTGCAGTATTACTTGGTGATGACATTATACAAGCTGAAAAACCCTGTTTACAACAAATGATAGAAATATTCGATGAATATCAGTCATCTTTAATTGGTGTTAAAGAAGTAGCTCAAGATAAAGTTTCTAGGTACGGGATAGTAGACGCGTTTCCTCTTTCAGATAGAATTTATAACATAGTGAGTTTAATTGAAAAGCCATCTAAAGAAGAAGCTCCTTCTAACTTAGCAATTATGGGACGTTATGTCCTAACACCTGGTGTCTTTAAAATTCTAGAAGAACAAAAGCCGGGTGCTGGTGGTGAAATTCAATTAACTGATGCCATTCAGAAACTTACTAGTAGTGAAACTGTTATAGCGTATAACTTTTTAGGAGATAGATATGATGTTGGTCAGAAATTTGAATATATTAAAACTTCAATTGAATTTGCTTTAAAACATCCGGAAATAAAAGATGAACTATTGAAATATTTATATCAAATTGTAAATAAAGACAGTGATGCGATGATAGTGAATTAAATAGTCCATGCTGAAAGTAAGCTAAAACTAAAAAATACAATTTGATAGATAGCAACCCTTAAAATTGAGATTACGCCTGTTCTAATTATGGAAGAAGATAGGAAGGAGAATCATGGAAAATATTTTAGGAAGATATAAAACTTATATAAAAACATTCAATAAGTATACGTACTTACTTACGCTACTCGTAAAAAAAGAGTTAAAAAAGAAATACAAAGATTCATTTATGGGAATACTCTGGAGTTTTATAAATCCCCTTCTTAATATGATTATTCTTACTATTGTTTTTTCTACTTTGTTTGATAATAGTATTGATAATTTTCCAGTTTACTTATTAAGTGGAGTCTTACTGTTTAGTTTTTTTACAACAACAACTACTACCTCAATGAAATCAATAATCTCATCGGCTAGTTTAATAAAAAAAGTGTATATACCTAAATATATTTTTACAGTGTCGAATTTAATATCTAATTTCATATTTTTTATAATTTCGCTTTTGGTTTTAATAATGATTATGATTGTAACCAGTGCAGATATAACAATTAATATCATTTATGCACCAATATACCTTTTGTTATTAATGATTTTCACATGTGGAGTAAGCCTTATACTTGCAACTGTAACTGTCTTTTTTAGAGATATAGAACATTTATATGGAGTTTTTACAACTGCGTTAGGGTACTCATCTGCTATTTTTTATCCAGCAGAAATAATCCCTGAAAAGTATCAACTTATATTGAGCTTGAATCCTTTCTTTTATTTTATAAAGGGGTTTAGAGAGGCAGTGTATTATGGATTGCCCCTAGATCAAGTAAATATACTAGTATGTTCTATTTTAGCTATCGTTAGTTTAATTATTGGTATCTTAGTGTTTGAAAGGAACCAAGATAAATTTATTCAATATATATAGGAAGGTTCTATATGAAAAAAGTAGCAGTAAATATTGATAATGTGACTATGAAATTTAGACGTCCTAATGAAAAGGTAGATAGTCTAAAGGAATACTTATTTAATATCTTTAGGAAAAAGATTCGATATACAGAGTTCTACGCATTGAACAATGTAAGTTTTAAAATATCTAGTGGAGAGCGTGTTGGAATAATAGGACATAATGGTGCAGGTAAAAGTACACTATTGAAAATTATTTCTGGGGTTTTAAAACCTTCAGAAGGAAAAGTGTCGATTGATGGTAACATTGCTCCTCTTTTAGAATTGGGAGCCGGATTTGATCAAGAACTCTCAGGTGCAGAAAATATTTATCTCAACGGTGCTATTCTTGGTAAAACAAAAGAATTTTTAGATAATAAATACAAAGATATCGTAGAGTTTACGGATCTAGGGGATTTTATTTATACTCCAGTAAAAAACTATTCATCAGGTATGAGAGCTAGGCTTGGATTCTCGATTGCAGCTCAGGTTGACCCAGATATACTAATAATAGATGAAATTTTAGGTGTAGGAGACCAACAGTTCAAAAGAAAAAGCTCCGAAAAAATGATGGAGATAATGAAAAGTGGAAAAACAGTAATATTGGTTTCTCACAGTCTAAATCAAATAGAGGACTTAACAGATAGAGTTATTTGGTTGAATAAGGGTGAAATAAAAGAAATTGGGGATTCTAAATTAGTTTGTGAAAGATATAGAGAATATATGAATAAAAAATAAAATAGTGGGTGAAAGCTAAAAATGAATTATAAACAGTGGCAAAAAATAAATAAATCTAAAAAAAAAATAAATATTATTAAGTATTTTAAAAACTGGCATATATCTTATATTCTTTTTAAGAGTGGATTTTTCAATAGTAGTTATTATGTTAAAGAATACCCAGAGGTATTGATAGGCTTAAGATCAGGTTTCTTTTATCGTCTATCCGTCAGTAGTAACAGAATTCTTCAATTGATAGGTAAAGTGATGGTGCATCCTATTCGCCACTATGTATGGAATGGTGTATACGAGGGGAAAAAACCATCAAGATCTTTTGATACTGTTTTTTACATTGAAAATAATCATGATGTAGCACACAGTGGAGTAAATCCTTTATTTCATTATATAAAACATGGAGCAATTGAAGGTAGGCAACCACTTCCAAAACTAAAAGATCTAGCTCTTGATTCGATTCCTATCAAAATGCAAATTAAAACTATAAAAAATAGTGGATTGTTTGATGAGGCATATTATTTGGAAAATAATTTGGATGTAGCAAATGCTAAGATGGATCCGGTTGAACATTATTGTTATTTTGGTTGGAGAGAAAGTAGAAATCCATCAGATATCTTCAATACTAAGTTTTATTTAAGTAACAATGAAGATGTATTAGAAGCAGGAATTAACCCATTGTATCATTATATTCTTTTGGGGATGGAGGAAGGTCGCAGGCCATTTGAAAACGAAACATTATTGCCTTGTAAGAGAGATATAACCATTTTGTTTATAGGTCATGAAGCTGAACAAACAGGAGCACCAATAATATTATTAGATATTATTAAATGGTTTAATAAATTTACCTCATATAAAGTAAAAGTGATCCTCTTAAGAGGAGGACAAATACAAGAGGAATATAAAAAAAGTGCAGAAACTTTAGTTTTGAACGAACAAGTTAATAAAAATACTTTTAAGGCAACTATTTCAGATTTTATTGGGGACGATAACTGTATAATTTTTTTAAATACTGTGGTAAGTGCTCGTTTTATAGAACTTATGGATTTGTCAAAGTATCCAAGCATTGCATTTATCCATGAATTAGAAAAAACTCTTAGGATCTTTCCAAAAGAAACTAATTTATTAAAGAAAAACATAAGATCTTTAATAGCTGCATCAGATGCGGTTACAGATAACCTTATTTATAATCATGGATATAGAGAAGAAGAAGTAGAAACAGTTTTTGCCTTTATCGACCCCCAACATCAATTCCTAGATGATAACAAACGGAAGGAGAGAAGAAAGAAACTCAACCTTCCCGCTGATAAATTAATTATTTTTGGATGTGGTGTTTTATATTGGCGTAAAAACCCTAAAGGCTTTATAGAAATTGCTGAAAAAGTCTTAACTAAAACAGATAAGGAATGTGAATTTATCTGGATAGGCGATGGAGAAGAAAAGGACATTTGTGAAAGGTTGATAAAGAAAAAAAATCTTGAAAACCATATTAAGTTTATTGGTTCCGTTGATAATCCAAGAGATTATTTTGCTGCTGGGGATATATTCTTACTACCAGCAGTAGAAGACCCCTTTCCATTGGTCTGTCTTGAAGCTGCAGACAGCGGATTGCCAATCATATGTTATGATGAGGCAGGCGGAATGCCGAGGTTTGTTGAAGATGATGCAGGGATAGTAGTGCCTTTTAATGATATAAACAAAATGGCGGGAGCTACGTGTATTTTAATAGAGGATAAGGTTTTAAGAGAAAAGCTAGGAAGGACTGCCAGAGAAAAGGTTTTGGAACGACATGTTATTAACAAATCTGCTATGCAAATTAAGAAAATTATTGATGATAAGCTCGGAGTTAAGCCCTTTGTATCTGTGGTAGTACCAAATTATAACCATAGCAAATACCTTCAACAAAGACTTGATTCTATATATAATCAGTCATATAGAGATTTAGAAATCATCCTTCTAGATGATGTTAGCACGGATAATAGTAGGGAAATACTTGATAGCTATGCTGATCGTTATCCAGAAATCACACGGAAATTATATAATAAAGAAAATTCAGGTAGTGTTTTTTTACAGTGGTTAAGAGGGATTGAAGCTGCAAGGGGTGACGTAGTATGGGTTGCCGAAAGTGATGATTACTGTGAACAAAATTTTATTGAAATGCTATTGCCACCTTTTAAGGATACGGATGCAGTATTATCATATTCTAATTCTAACATAGTTGGACCAAGTGGACAGTTTTATAACACTTATGATAATGTTCCGTGGTTAACCGATGTTGATGAGCTAAAATGGAAAAATAATTATTATAATAAAGGTGCTGAAGAATTTTTAGAAGCTTTGTCTATTAAATGTACAATTCCAAATGTATCGTCAGTACTCTTTAGAAGGGAACCAGCATTAGAAGCAATTAAGTATACTTTTAATTATAAAAAGGCAGGGGATTGGATATTCTACGCTCATCTCAGTAGATTCGGAAACATCGCATATTGTTCTTCTCCCTTAAACTATCACCGAAGACATGAAGGTTCGGTAACATCTAGAGAAAGTGATGATAAAGGTGTTGAAGAAATATATTTAATTCATAAACACTTTGTAAATAACTTTCATGTACCTGATATGGTACGTCACTCGATGATTAGTTTTATTGAGAATGAGTACAATATTTATAACATGAGAAAAAGTGTAAGTAAATCATTGTCCGAGTTGTATGATAAACAACAGATCCTTGATCATTCTAGAAAACCAAAAGTTGCACTCTATCAACATGGCCTTAATTTCGGAAAAGGCGGGGCTGAAAAAATGCTCATTGAGATAGCCAACCAATTGTTCTTTAAAGGCTATAATGTTTCTATTTATAATAGAACCTATTCAGATGCTCCTTTACCATATAAACTTAACCCCAACATTCCTATATATAATATCGCACTTAAAGATGATCTTGGAAGTGTATTACAAGAAAATAAACCTGATATATGTTTGGTTAATTCCATCGGTCATTCGGATGTATTGAGTATAGACCAAATTCATAGTTTTGATATTCCTGTAATATTAACGATGCATAATCAGCCTGGATTTTTTGACCAATCTCCTGGTAAAAAGGATCATACCCTTTCATTACAAAAATCTGATTGTGTCGTAACATTAATACCATCTTTTAAGGAAGAATACTTAAAAAGAGGGGTATCTACACAAATTGAAGTAATTCCTAACTTCGTCCTTAAACCAAGAGTTTATGGTAAATTTAAGGGCCTTAATAATAGAAAATTTATTTTTACTGCTGGGCGATTAGTTGAACAGAAACAACAAAGTATTTTGATAGATGCTTTTGCTAAGATATCAACTGATTTTCCATCATGGGACTTATTAATTGCCGGAGAAGGTCATTTGCGACCATTTTTAGAACAACAAATAAACCACTTAGGTTTAAACAATAGAGTTGTATTACTTGGAGAAGTTGATAATATAGGTGACTACTACAAAAACTGTGATTTATTTGTATTACCTTCCAAGTTTGAAGGGTTTAGTCTTGTCATTTTAGAGATTGCTTCCTTTGGTAAACCCGTAATATTATTCAAAGATTGCCCACCATATGGGGAAATAATTAACGATGAGGATGGTATAGTCTTAGTATCTGAAATGACAAGTAATGCACTTAGTAATGCTCTGCGTGAAAATATGAATCAAAATCAACAAAATATAGAAGAAGCCATGTACAAGTTTTATAGTCAGTACTCACCTGATACTTTGATACCTATGTGGGAAGAGCTAATTAATAAATATACTAGTGTGATAAAAAGATAGTAAAGGCAAGAGAGTACTATTATGATAAATGATCCATTAATTCAGCAGTACTCTTTCTTCAATAAGGTTTGGAGATGTCAGAGGTTTTGATTTTTATTTGTTCTGAAAACCTATTTTTGCAAAAAAGTACTTACTAGTAAAGACTATTATGGAGGAATCTGTCATGCTAAAAAATAGTAGAAGATATATCCAGTGCGGTGCAGAATATCGAATAAATCCATCAAGTGATCCATATCAAAATTATGTAGCTACTGGTTTAAATACTGGAAACCTCTACATTGGTTATGCAGTAAATAATTTGTTTAATACAAAAAAGTCATTTAGTATTTGGAATTCTCTATCCGAGAGTGATGTGGAAGAAATACGGGCTTCTTCAGATATTATTGTAATGGGGGCATCTAATTTTATAAATCAAAGTACTAATTTTCAAATTCCTGCAGAAAATCTACAGAAGCTTAAGTTACCGATAATTGTTCTTGGTATTGGAGCCCAAGCTCCTAGTGATTCTGTGAAAGAAATTAATTTGACTAGTGGTACGAGGAATTTCTTACATCAAATAAGCGAGCATTCAGTGTCAATTGGTGTTAGAGGTGAATATACTGCTGAGTTACTTAATAATATGGGGATAAAAAATACTACAATAATCGGGTGTCCTACTTATTATTTGAATAGGGATATAAACTTTACGGTTAAAATGTCTAGTATTAAAAATATTGAAGATTTACGTCCTTTGTTAAACTATACGGATGTAAAACAAAAGTGTGATGAGAAGATATTTAAATATGCTTTCAATAATAAAATAGATGTAGTTGGGCAAACTGAATATGTTGAAGAGTATTGGATGCGAGGGATGGATATTAATGCAGATAATTTGCTAGTTTCCTCAAAAGAAAGTGTTAAGGAAAATCAATATAAAAAGATAATCGGCACAAGCGTTGAAACAATTAAGGATTATTTTAAAAAACATTTTTATCAGTTTTATGATATTGACCAATGGACTGAACAAATTAAAGAGTATAATTTTCTTTTTGGTACCAGATTTCATGGGAATATGATTGCAGTACAAAATGGGATTCCTGCCCTATTAGTTGCTCATGATTCCAGAACTAAAGAGTTGGCTGAATATTGTAATATACCTTTTGTAGAGGCAAGAAATTTATTAGGAGATATTGATCTTGTAAAATTATATTCAGAAACTAATTATAGCAAATTTAATTTTGAGTACTCGAGAAAATTTAGAAATTACGTGGATTTCCTAAAAACAAACAACGTTACTGATGTTGATTTATTATTAAATAACGAGCTAGAAAGTCTTGATCAAGCTATAAACGAGGAATTAGAAATAATTGATCTAACTTCTTGTAAAACTGTCTCAGTAATGAGTAGTCGTATAGCTGAATTGTTTCATACACACCAATTGCTCTATAGATGCCCTCTTGAGAATATTGCAAAATTAAAGAACGGACCTAGTGTTGAACAATATGTTATCGAAAATGATGAGCTGCATATAGAGGTAGTCGGGAAGGATCCACATGTCGTCTTACCAAATTTTATTAATTTTGATAAAGATAAACTCTATCTAAAAATAGTGTTAACAACATCTGTTGATACAGTACTAGAAGTTTTCTATGAAGAAGCCAATACCTCAACTGATTATCCGTATTCTGAACAGTGTAAGGTATCCCATAAATTAAAACAGGGAAAAAATGAGTTGTATTTAGCAATTGAAGGTAATAGCCATATAAATAGTTTGCGTCTAGATATTGGTTCAGAGATTGGAAAATATGTACTTCATGAGCTTATAATAAGAGCTTAAAACTCGGTTTAAACTTTTTAATAATATATCAAGCTAGTAAACTAAGAGGTTATCAGTAAAGAGGCTTGCATTCGTCTTTAAAAGAAGGTGTTTATTAATTCTGTAAGTTAGAATCTTGAATGCGAGTTTTTTGTTTTTATCAGATTGACTTTAGTGCACATTAAAAATTATACGACGGTATTTCTGGCCTAATTTAAAATTGAAAGTAGAAGTGTTTATGAGTGAAAAATACGAAAGTAGTCAGGTAGATATTTTACTCTCCACTTATAATGGCAGTAAATATCTAAATGAGCTATTATCATCAATCATTAACCAGACATATAAAGAATGGAGATTAATTATACGGGATGATGGATCTACTGATGATACAATGAACCTCATCCGGAATTATTCCGAAAAACACCCGAAAAAAATCTCCATTATATATGATCATAGAAATTTAGGTCCGAGCCTAAGTTTTTCTGAGCTGTTGAAATATTGCGACGCTAATTATATTATGTTTTGCGATCAAGATGATGTTTGGTTAAACAATAAGATTGAATTAACGATAGAGAAAATGCATCTACTTGAAAGAGAATTTCCTAGTAAACCCCTTTTGCTTCATACTGATCTTTTAGTCGTTGATGAACATCTTCAACTTATTTCAAAGTCCTTTTGGCATTATCAGAACCTGAATTCGACAAATAAAAATTTAAACCACCTTCTTGTACAAAATATTGTAACAGGTTGTACTATGATGATTAATAAACGTTTGAAGGAATTAGCGTGTCCAATCCCTAATCATGCTATTATGCATGATTGGTGGATTGGATTAGTTGCTAGTTTATATTCTGGAATTCATCATATGAATGTTCCACTAATATTATATCGTCAGCATAGTGAGAATAATACTGGTGCTAAAAAATACTCACTAAAATATCTCGCTTCTAAATATGGAAAAGTCAATGAATCTATAAAGCGAATTTTTAATCAAGGTGCTTCCTTTAAGATTAGATTTAATTCACAACTAAATATAGATCAAGCTAGGATGCTAGATTGCTTTATAGATCTTGTAAATAAAAATAGAATTTATAGGTTAATATCAATATTTAAGTATCGTTTTTGTATGTCAGGCGTATTAAGAAACATTGGATTTATTGCAACGATATTTTTTTGGAGGAAAAAGAGATGATTAAAAATTTAAGGGGTGATTGATATGAAAGGTATCATTTTAGCCGGAGGGAGTGGTACCCGCTTATATCCTTTAACAAGAGCTGTATCCAAACAGTTGTTGCCAATTTACGATAAGCCTATGATCTACTATCCACTTTCTGTTCTTATGTTATCGGGCATTCAGGAGATTCTCATAATCTCCACTCCGGAAGATACACCAAGATTTCAACAACTTCTGGGAGACGGCTCTGATTTAGGAATTAGTTTATCTTATGCAGTTCAACCCTCTCCAGATGGTTTGGCACAGGCTTTTATTATCGGAGAAGAGTTTATTGGAAATGATAGTGTGGCCCTTATTTTAGGAGATAATATCTACTATGGGCACGGTTTTACTCAGCTCCTTCAGAAGGCTGCGAGAAGAGAGTTCGGTGCTAGTGTGTTTGGATATTATGTTAGTGACCCGCATCGTTTTGGTGTGGTAGAGTTTGATGAACAAAAACGTGCTATTTCTATTGAAGAAAAGCCACTAGAACCAAAGTCCAACTATGCTGTAACTGGACTATACTTCTATGATAATCAAGTAGTGCAGATTGCCAAAAATATAAAACCTTCTGCTCGTGGAGAACTAGAAATTACTGATGTAAATAAGGTGTACCTTGAACGGGGCGAGCTTAACGTGGAAATTTTAGGTCGTGGTTATGCGTGGCTTGATTCCGGTACTCATGAGTCCTTGTTGGAGGCGTCACAATTCATTGAGACAATTGAAAAGCGTCAAAGCTTGAAGGTGGCTTGCTTAGAGGAGATTGCTTATAATATGGGCTACATTTCACGAGAGCAATTGCTAAATTTAGCCGAGCCGATGCTGAAGAATGAATATGGACAATACCTGCTTCGAGTAGCTCAATCTAATCACAGTCTATATTTACTAGAGAGGTAGAGTCATAGATGAATATTATTCAAACTAAATTTGAGGGTGTTGTGATTATTGAGCCGGCAGTCTTTGGTGATAATCGAGGCTTTTTTATGGAAAGCTACAATGGTGCCAAGTTCACACAGGCAGGGTTGGATTTTAACTTCATTCAAGATAATCAATCTTTATCTGTAGAAACGGGCACTATTAGAGGTCTCCACTATCAATTGAATCCAAAGGCCCAAACCAAACTAGTCCGTGTTTTAACTGGCGCTATCTACGACGTCGCTGTAGATATCCGAGAACATTCTCCCACTTTCGGCCAATGGGTAGGGGTTATCCTAAGTGAAGACAACAAAAGACAACTACTTGTACCAAAGGGATTTGCCCATGGATTTTGTACGCTTGTGCCTAATACACAAGTTTTTTACAAAGTCGATGAGTATTATTCTCCGGAAAACGATAGGGGTATCCTTTGGAATGATCCCGCGATTGGAATTGACTGGCCTAGTTCAAATCCTGTTTTATCAGATAAAGATTCTAAACTTCCTCTATTGAAGGATGCGGAGATCAACTTTTAAGGGAGAGAAACAGATGAATATACTAGTAACTGGTGGAGCTGGATTTATCGGAAGTAATTTTGTCCATTACATGTTAGAGAAATATAAGGATTACAAAATTATAAATCTGGATCTTCTAACCTATGCGGGAAATTTAGAAAATCTGACGGCTGTTCAGCAAAATCCTAACTACACATTTGTTAAAGGTGATATTGCAAATCGAGAATTAATAGACTACCTGGTTAAGACTCATAAGATTAATGTCATTGCCAACTTTGCTGCGGAATCCCATGTTGACCGTAGTATCACGGACCCAGACATTTTTATTAAGAATAATATTTTGGGTACTCAGGCTTTGTTAGATGTATCGAAAGCAAATCATATAGATAAATATGTTCAGATCTCCACAGATGAAGTTTATGGATCGCTAGGTGAGACAGGGTACTTTACGGAGGATACCCCTCTAGCACCTAATAGCCCATATTCTGCGAGTAAAGCAGGAGCCGATATGATTGTTCGTTCTTACTATGAGACCTTTGGAATGAACGTGAATATTACTCGTTGCTCCAATAACTACGGTCCGTTCCACTTCCCTGAAAAGTTGATCCCTTTAATGATTACAAACGCTCTAGAAGACAAGCCACTCCCGGTATACGGAAGAGGGGATAATGTTCGCGATTGGCTTCATGTTAAGGATCACTGTTTTGCTATCGACTTAGTTATTCACGAGGGTAAGCCAGGAGAAGTGTATAATATTGGTGGTCACAATGAACGCAAAAATATTGAGATCGTCGACCTAATTATTGACAGACTCGGAAAATCAAGAGATCTAATAAAGTATGTTGCTGATCGTTTAGGTCATGATAAACGGTATGCCATTGATCCGACTAAGATCATGAGTGAGTTGGGATGGAAACCTCAGTATACGTTTGATACCGGTATTGAAGAGACCATTCAGTGGTATCTTAATAATCAAGAGTGGTGGAAGAGGATTAAGTCGGGTGATTATATGAACTACTATTCCCGTCAGTATGGGGATAAAATTGATGGATAAGCTAAGGGTTCTTGTCACAGGAGCTAAGGGCCAGTTAGGTGTGGATCTTGTTCAGCAGTTTACAAACAGTGGATATGAGGTCTTTGGCTATAGTCGCCAAGAACTGGATATTACGAATTTTCAACAAGTCAAGGAAACCCTTCAAATGGTTTCACCCAATGTCGTTATCCATTCTGCTGCCCATACCAAAGTTGACCTAGCAGAATCCGAACCGGATGAAGCTTTTCGTGTTAATGCATTAGGAACGAGAAACATAGCCGTTGCTTCAGAGGAAATCGGGGCAAAGCTTGTATACATTAGTACGGACTACGTGTTTAATGGACAAGTTTCTCAGCCTTACGATGAATTTATGCCTACTAATCCATTAGGAGTATACGGCAGATCTAAATTAGCCGGTGAACAGTTTGTCCAGGCGTTGCATTCGAGGTTCTTTATCGTACGTACTTCATGGGTATACGGTCTACACGGAGCTAACTTTGTCAAGACGATGCTAAAGCTGGCAGAAGACAAAAGTGAATTAAATGTCGTGCATGATCAAATTGGTTCGCCTACTTTTACTATAGATCTTGCATGTTTTATTGGGGAACTCATGTTGTCTGATCTCTACGGAGTTTATCATGCATCGAATAAAGGTACTTGTTCCTGGTTTGAGTTTGCTAAAGCGATCTTTGAAGAAGCTCACTTAACTCATATGAAAGTAAATCCTGTAACAACAGCTGAATTTCCGAGACCTGCTCCAAGACCAGCATATTCTGTGATGGATCACATGGCCATTCGCTTAAACGGGTTAAATGATTTGCCTTTTTGGCGTGATTCGTTGAAACGGTTTATACAACAATATCAGAAAAGTACCTTATAGCAAGGTGCTTTATTCTTTGTTAATATTTTTATAACAAACTCTTGTGAAATCCATGATATACTAGGACTTATTCTAGATAAGAGGTCTTTGGATAATGATAGATTTGAGTATTATTATAGTCAACTATAATACAAAAGAATTAACCTTACAGGCCATTGAGTCTGTATATCGTTCCGAAACGAACTTCGAGTATGAACTGATCCTCGTGGATAACGCATCAACAGAGGCAGGACTTTTAGATACTATAATCGATCGTTTCCCAGATGTACATTTCATTCAAAATATAAGGAATGTCGGCTTTTCTAAAGCGAATAATCAAGGAATAAGTGAATCAAAAGGCAGATATATTTTACTATTGAATTCAGATACCATCATTGAGAAGGATACCCTTCAAGTCATGATGGATTATATGGAGCAACACCCGACAATAGGGGCTAGCGGTTGTAAAATTCTTCTGCCAGATGGAACATTGGATAAAGCGTGTAAAAGAGGCTACCCAACACCAGAAGCTTCTTTTTATTACATGCTTGGTTTTCATAAGAGATATCCGAACAACCCTAGGTTCAATCAATATCAGTTGGGTCATCTAGATCCGGATCAAGAACATGAGGTGGATAGCTTGGTAGGAGCCTTCATGTTGCTCCGCAGAGAAGTCATTGATCAAGTAGGTCCATTGGATGAGGACTTCTTTATGTATGGAGAAGATATAGACTGGTGTTATCGAATTAAACAAGCAGGGTGGAAGATTAGATATTATCCTAAAGCAATCATTCTTCACCTTAAGAGAGCAAGCAGTAAAAAAAAGCCAAATAAAATCATTTATGAGTTCTATCGGGCGATGTTTCTGTTTTATAATAAACATTATAGGAATAAATACCCAACCTGGGTTACTGGGTTGGTTTTTACAGGGATTTGGCTGAAGTTGATTTCATCCATCCTACTAAACATGACGAAGGTGAAACCATGGTAAGAGGGAAAGAGAAATTTTTGACTCAAACCTATGCCTTAACCGATTTCTTGATGATCCAAGTCTCTTTTGTCTTAGCTTGGGTAATAAAATTTGAATTAGACTTGTTTACCTATGAGCCTCATTTAGGCTTTCTAACTTATGGGTTTTGGGCAGGGGTATACGGAGCATTTGCCATTGCATCCGGATATTTGTTCTCGCTTTACGTGCCGAAGAGAAAGAAGAAGTTTGCATATGAAATTGGGAAGGCCATTCAGGTTCATTTTATTAGTATGCTCTTCCTATTAAGCTTCTTATTTCTTTATAAAGAAGTAGATATTTCGCGTGCATTTCTTGCTATCTTCCTAGGCTTGAATATTACTCTAATCCTAGGCTTGAGATTGGCATTAAAGCTATCCCTCAAGAAGTTTAGAGCAAAGGGCTATAATAAACAATTTATTCTTATATTAGGCGCTGGACATCTTGGGAGGAAGTTTCATGATAATGTTGGAGCTCATCCGGAGCTAGGTTTCGAAGTCATTGGTTTCTTGGATGACTATGTTGATAGACATCAGTGTAACTATAAGAACAAGTATAAACCTATTCTTGGCAAGGTAGATCAGCTAGCTGAAGTTTTGGCAGGCGAACGGCTTGTGGATGAAGTGGTGATCGCCCTTCCCTTACGTGCTCACGAAAAATACAAAACGATAATTGAAGTTTGTGAAAAAGCAGGAGTGAAAGCCCTGATTATTCCTGACTTTTATAGTTATTTGCCTGCTCAGCCGTCTTTTGACAGCTTTGCGGATATGCCGCTTATTAATGTCCGTGAGATCCCACTAGATGAGATATCGAATCGAGTCTGGAAGAGAACATTTGATATTGTCTTTTCTTTGGCAGCGATCATTTTGACTTTGCCATTTTTAATTATGATTGTTCTTGGGATAAAACTCACCTCTCCGGGTCCTATTATATTTAAGCAGGAACGGATTGGTCTCAACCGACGTCCTTTTATGATGTACAAATTTAGATCGATGCATGTATCCAATTCCAAGGTTTCTGACACGGTATGGACTACGGAAAATGATCCTCGGAAGACAAAATTTGGTTCATTCCTTCGTAAAACAAGCTTGGATGAGCTGCCTCAGTTTTTTAATGTGCTTAAAGGGGACATGAGTGTAGTAGGCCCTCGTCCAGAGCGCCCTTATTTTGTGGATCAGTTTAAAGAGGATATCCCAAAGTACATGATTAAGCATCATGTTCGCCCGGGGATTACGGGCTGGGCTCAAGCGAACGGACTAAGGGGAGATACGTCCATTGAGGATCGTATTGTCCACGATATCTTTTATATTGAGAATTGGACGCTACTGTTTGATATGAAGATTATCTGGAAGACGATTGTCAATGGTCTGATTAATAAGAATGCTTATTAGAGCCACCTGATCAGGTGGCTTTTCGCATTTCACTTACTCATTTAAAACCGTAAATATCCATTACGGGAAGGGGTGACCAAAACAGGAATTTTCTTTGACTTGGACTGAGTCTTAGAACCAAGTATACTAGGTCTTGTGAGAGGGACAAGATACTTAGAAAATCCAGATAAGGACAAAGATTACATAGTAAACGTCCAACGTCAGAATTTCTAAAAAATCTTTTGAACTCCCGCAACCTTTTCAGGAACCACGCGTTTAATTAATTGAGTATAACTTGAGAGCAAGTTTCAAACTAAAGAATAAAAAAGTTCTTTACAAGAAAGTGTGAAAGAGTTATACTAGTAAACGTGTGACTCTTCCAGAATTCTACAAAGTTCATAGAATTTTGTAGAATTAAGGAGAAAAGGCACATTAACACACAGACATATAAAAAGATAAAACAATAACTCTCAACCTAAACATAAACGAGGAGGAGAAACAAAGGTTATGAAAAAGATTAACAAAAAGATGATTAACGTAGTAACAACTGCTGCATTAGTAGCTTCTTTAGCAGCTCCATTTGCGGTGTCTGCTGACAGTGACAACGTAATCACAACTGTACCGAGCATCGCTGATGATTATGAGAGTGAGGAAACTTCCGAAGGGTCTAAAGACTACGGCAAGCCAGTTTCTCAAATTCTAATCAAGGAAGATAACGTTGAATTTACAAATGGACAAATCTTCCGTTTGACTCTTCCAGAAGGAGTTAAATTCGTTAAAGATGCATACGACAAAGATAAAAACACATCTTTATTGGCTACTTATCTAGTTGGTGCAAAGGTTGAAACTGTTACTAACCAAGTACTTGAATTGAGTGTTGATGTAGATGGTAAAAAATTAACTGATGAAATGAAAGTTCCTTTCTATGTAGAAGTAGATGGTGCAACTGGAGAGCTTAAGGCTACTCTTGAATCTATGGATACAACTTTGTCCCCTGGAACTTATACTTTTGCTAAAGTTGGAGACGGGAACACTACTACTACTGTTGAAGAAGTGAAAAAAGTAAGTGACTCTGCTTCATCTATCGCTACGATCCGTGTGGATGAAAACAGCGTAAATGCTATGGGGAGTGACAAACAAAGTATCACCTTCAAGTTGCCTTCTAAGTTTAAATGGGAAGAAGCTGATATCGAGTTCTCTAGTGCGTTCGGAGGCCTGACTGAAGTTGGAAGCACTGAAGATGCTGATGATGTAGGCGCTGGTGAATATCATCTTAAATTTAATGATAACAACCTAGTTCTAACTTTTGACCCAGCTGGTTCTAGAGATCAACGTGGCACAATTTATATCAAAAATGCTAAGATCTCCGCTAAAGATGGTGCTTCTTATGGTGACGTAGAACTTAACATTGATGGTGATGAAGTAACTGAATCAGATATCGTTATTGCGAAATATACTGATTTCAACACCAATGTTTCTGTTGATGGAGAACCAAAAGAGTTAGTAGCTGGACGTTATATTGATGATAAAGATGATATGAAACTTGCTAAATTAAAGATCAAGGAAGATATCGCAGGTTCTATCATTCCTGGACGTAAAGTTAAAGTAGAGCTACCTACATGGGTTAAAGCTTACGATGCAGAATTAAAGGATGCTTCTGAAGTTACTTTAACTAAAGCTGGAATCACTTATAACTCTGACCGAAATGAAATTGAATTCACAATTGAAAAACTTTCTGGCAAAGCAGACTTCTCCATTCAGTTCTATTCTTCTATCCAAGCTGATAAAACTGGAGATATCACAGCTAAGGTTACAAGTAAAGCTGGAATCGAAGGAGAGTTAGTACTTGGTAAAGCTGTTGCTCCAGTTACTGTTGAAGCAACTGCAGCTAAAGTTCAAATCGGTTTGAAAGAGCAAGATTTGAGCGATATCATCATCACTGAAACAGCAAAAGGAAACATCAAAGAAGGATGGTTAACTGTTGCACTTCCTGAGAACATGAAGTGGGCAGAAGAACCAAAAGTTGAGGTTCTCGAAGGAAACCTAGACATTGATGATGAAGTGGAATTAGACAAAACAGAAGATGGTAAGGATAACGTTGTTAAGATCAAAGTAGACAGTGAAAGCTCTAAAGCTTCTAAGATCAAGATCTCTGGCGGTAAGTTAACTCTTGACCGTACAGTTCCTTACGGTGCTATCGAAGCTAAGATTGGTGGAAGTCTTATCGAAAATAGCGTTGATGAAATCGATGAGGATAAAGCAGATGAACGTGCGATGTTTGAAGATAAAGATTACGTAGCAAAAGTTGTGTTAGCTGAAGTTATAACTCCAGCTCCAGCTGAAACAGCTGCTGTTGCAAACTTTGTAATTGATTCTACTACTTACAAAGTAGATGGTGTTGAGAAGACTGCTGACGTTGCACCTTACATCAACAATGGACGTACTTTCTTGCCTGTACGTTTCGTAGCTGAAGCTCTTGGTGTAACTGAGTCCAACATTATTTGGAATGCAAACACTAAGACTGTAACTCTTATTAAGGGTGACAGAATTGCACAAATGACTATTGGTAGCAATAAGTTGATTGTAAATGGCGTTGCTGTTCAAATGGACGCAGCTGCTGAAATTAAAGATGGACGTACTACTCTTCCGCTTCGTTATGCTGCTCAAGCTCTTGGCGCAGAAGTTGAGTGGGATGAAGCAACTAGAACTGTAACTATCAAAAACTAATGAATAACAAGTAAAAAGAGGGCTCCTAAGGAGTCCTCTTTTTCAAATTAAAGGAGTGCGGTTATGAGAAGAGTTTCTGCTGGTTTTATCATACTTAGCATGTTGACGATGGGAAACGTCACGATTAATCAAGTAAAAGCAGAAAGTATGGTTGCATCATACCAATCTAGTATAGGCATTGTAATTGATGATCAAGAAAAGTACTTTCAGCCGGCCCCTTATCTATATAGAGACATCACGATGGTGCCAATGAGAGGTATCTTTGAATCGTTAGGTGCTTTGGTCACATGGAATGCTGAAGATAGAAAAGTTAAAGCAGAGAAAGACGGTCAAACCTTAGAATTACAAATTGGTTCTGATATTGCCTACAAAAATGGTGTCCAAGTCAAATTAGGAGCTCCCGTTTCACTAAAGGAAGAGACGACGATGGTCCCTCTTCGACTAGTTAGTGAGTCTCTAGGTGCTGAAGTAGCATGGGTGAAAGAATCGCGTACGGTTATGGTCACGTCTAAAAAAGTGATTGTAGAAGATAGACCTTCTCTTACCATAGAAGAAGCCATATCATTAGCAACTAATCACAGTTATAACTTAAAGAACTCGTTAGCAGAAGTTGAAAGGTCAGAGGAAATACGTAATCATGCGGGTCAAGCCTTAGATTTCATTCCAGAAGAGAATGGAAATGGGCAAGCAGAAGGTATAGTAAGGAACGTTTTTGAGGGGATTCAACAAGCGGATATCGCAAGACAAGTGGCCCAAAGACAAGTGAAGGTTGACCAGGAAGTTCTGGAACACCAAGTTAGACAGGTTTACTATGAAATATTACAAAAACAGCGTGAATTAGACGTAGCGCAAAAAGGTCTTGAATATGCTAATTTGCAAAAACAGCTCACTGAAATTAAATTTAATAATGGGTTAGCTAGTCAATTCGAAAAAAACCAAGTCGAAAAGTCCTATAAAGAGAGAACAGACAGTATTGAAGTAGCAAAGAAAACGATCGACGAGTCTTATTTAAAGTTTAATAATTTGTTAGGGCTAGCGAAAGAAGAACGTCTTCTACTAACGGAAGTTCCTGTTTTTAAAAAGCTAGAGGACCTAAACATTGATTTTCATATTACAAAGCTACTGGAAGAAAGTCCAACGATCTGGAATCTACAACAAAGTGTCAAACTAAAGAAGCTAGGAGCCGATTTATATACCTTCAACAATCAAAGTAAAGAACCATATTCGGCAAAGAAGATTGATATTGAGAAAGCTGAGTACACTCTTTCTAATGCTAAACTAGAGCTAGATAAAAATGTACGTAGTATGTATCTATCTATTCGGAAGTTGGAAGACCAATACATGATTATGGAAACGAATCTAGCAAAAGCAGAAGAAGGGTTGAAGATAAGCCAGATTAATTATGATACTGGTTTAGGTATCCAAGCGGATGTAGTAAAGGCCAAACTGAGTGTCGTAGAACTTAAGCAAAAACAGTTTGATTTATTAGTAAGCATAGATTTACTAAAGCGTACCTTAGAGAAGCCCTGGATCGCTGGTGGGTCTAATTCAGCACAATGACTATAAAGTACTTAAAAAAGCAGGCTCTTATCCTGCTTTTTCTATTTTATGCAACAAAGGGATTTGTCTAATTCTATCGATTTATGTAAAATGAAGGAAGTGAATTTAAGTGGAGGGAATCTTACTATGAATTTAATTTTTGGCCTTGTCCTAGTGTTCATCTTTATATTTACCCCCTTTAGTAGAGGACTGTTTTTTGAAACTGAGTTTTATATCATCCATATTTTTATTTTTATTCTGTTTTGTATATGGAGCGCACGATCAATAGTAACCAAAAATACACCATCGGTGAAATATTTTTTGGTTTTTCTTATTCCTCTTTCTTTTTTATTATCCATTTTTGTAGCGGAGAGCCCACAGGGGGCAATTGATAACTTCCTTCGGTGGATGAACTATGCTTGCTTTTTTATTATCCTTGTATCACTTTTAGACAATGAAAGATATCGCCATATGTTGCCTTATATTTTTTCAGGTATGGGAGTGCTTCTTGCTATTTTTGCACTTCTTGCTTATTACAAGTTAGTTGACTATAGAGATGCTGTCCTAATTGATCACCTTGGTAATCAAAGATTTACTAGTGTTTTTCAATATGGAAATACTTATGCAGCCGTAATTGGCTCCTTCTGGTTATTTAATTTAAGTAAGTTAACGGATCGCGAAAATAAAGTGTGGCAAGTGATATTTTTTTCGTTTCCTCTAGCTTTATTTGCTTTAAACCTTATGCATACTTACTCAAGGGGCGCATTGCTCGTTTTCGCTAGTGTATGGATGATTACGCTTCTATGCATGCCTCTCAGTCGCCAAATTTCCTTTGTCTTTCATAGTTTCCTATCAACGTTTGGGGGATTAGTCCTTTTTAGAGGACTAAGTATCTATAGCCCAATCACTACTTTAATCTTGATGATTTTATTCATCATCTTGTCAAGTGTATTTGGAATCTTATACATGAGATATGGTTGGAAACTGCAAAAGTTAGATAAATGGAGACTATCGCGTTTTTATTTTATGGGCGTTGCAGTAATTTTAGCCGTTCTTTTGTTTCTAGATATGAAAAATGAAGGATTCGTCTATAAGCAGTTACCTGTGTCATTTCAAGAGAGAGTTAAAGACATAAGTCTAGAGACCTACAGTGTTCAAGGAAGAAGCCTGTTTATGGATGATGCATTAAAAATAAGCAGTGAAAACCCCATCCTAGGTGTTGGAGGTGAAGGCTGGCGGATCCTATTTACGCATGTACAAGAAGTTCCCTATTGGAGTAATGAGACTCATAATGGTTATTTGGAAATACTCCTAAGTACGGGCTGGCTAGGGATGTCTTTGTTTGTAGGTGTCTTTGGGTATCTATTCTTTCAACTAATTGTCCAGCTGAGATCATCCTCAAAACAAGAATCGACTCTAGTGGTTGGAACTCTTTCAGCTTTACTCATGCTGTTCTTACACAGCGCTATCGACTTTAACTTTTCTTATGGAACAGTTTGGTTTGTTATTATGGTGCTATTTGCAATGGGCATTACCACTAAAAACAAGAAAGAAAAGATTGAGAAAACAATCTTAATTAGGAGTGTCCTGTCTTTGTTAACCTTAGCAGTTGCGATTTCGGGGGTTTATTCCTTGAGGATGTATTCAGCAGAGAATACATTTAGCTCGATCCAGAAAGGTCAAGTAACAGAGTCCAAGGTTAAGGCACTCATAGACAAAAACCCGTATTCCGTTAGATATCAAGAAATAGCTATAGATGTTTATTTGCAACTTTATCAGCAAACCAAAAAAGCAAGTTACATGGAACTAGCTAAAGGGAGTCTTAACCGCATGATAGAGCTTGAACCAAGGAATGCTCGCGTCATGTTTAATGCAGGAATCTTCCACTATAAATTGGGTGATTTTGAACAAGCAACGATATATTTTGATAAGGTTTTGGAGTATGATCATTTTAACACTGGTTACTACGAAAACATTATTAAAATGAAAAATGATATGATGCAGAATACCTATCAACTAGACAAAGAAAAGGCTGAAATATATGCTAATTCTTTAACTAATGATTTCAAGCTCCTAAATGAATGGCACGAGAGAATGAAGGCTTATTCGTTTGAAATTAACGAACGCAATTTCCATATTCCGGTTGGTGCCCGAGTACCAGTAGCCCAAACTAAATTTTTCTTTAAACATTTTGAAGAGGTCATCCCTCTTTTACAAGGAGTAGAAGGAGGAGACCCTAATCTGATGACTCAAGCTCAAGCAATGTTAGCCGTATCTTATATGATGATCGGAGAAAAAGAAAAGTCCAAGAAAGTTTACGAAAACATGATGAAACAGGTACCAAACTTTAAAGAATATTACAATTCTTATTTAGAGTTAGCGAAGAGTTAATGAGTAAAAGGGTCCAGACAGTGATGTCTCGGAGCCTTTTATTTTTTAATTGATTGGAAAGTACTTAGAAAATAGAGTAAAATAACAAAAGAGAATCCGAATGGGGTGATAATATGCACTTGAAAAGGTATAAGCAACTAGGGCTTGGTATGATCTTGGGTGGTACGGTTGCAACTACAGGAACCGCCTTTGCTGACTCCTCGGTTTGGGTGAAGATGTTAGAAGCTGTTAAGATTAAGGTGAATGAAGTGGAGAAGAATACATCCAAGGATACGGTGTTTTTTTATTATAATAATGAATTGTATGCTCCTATTCGACTGGTAGCTGAAAGCTTAGAGGGTAAGGCAGAATATGATAAGGATAAAAACCTTCTAAATCTCGAAACAATCAAAACAGATACACATTTACCGCTTCCTCTCAGTCAAGTCACCTCCAACGGGGTGGTTGTAACTATAAAATCGTCAATGATCAGTAAGGACCAGCTTTTCCTTGATGTTCGAGTTAGTAATGGTAGTGACGTGCCAATCAATTTGGCTGCTGGTGAAGCCATTTTGGTTGCGGATAACGAACAAATCAAGGCTGATTTGTCTGGACCTAACCTTTCGTGGGTAACGACTATAGCAAAGGATGATAGCAAAGAAAACCACATTATGTTTTCAGACTTTCCCGAAGATGCACAGGACTTCACTCTATTCCTTAAAGTACGTAACAATGATGGGGTTTATAAAACGTATGATTTAAAGTACTATATAGAACTATCAAAGAGAGAGATATACTAATTAAACCTAAAACCTAGTCAGAACATCTTTTAAAGAACTCTCTTTGTAGAGTCTCTTTTTTTATGCAGATTATGTTGTTGACTTTCTGCTGAAGTGTACAAAGGAAGAAGAATCTAGTAGACTACTCTTAGATGAAGATCGATCTATTGGGGGTTCAGTATGTTACATAGGTACAGAAGGAGTATCCTTCATATACTCTGTATCAGTTTCATTTTTTCTTCATTTGAGACTTTTGCAGCTGAAGAAAAGGATCCGAATCGAAGTAAGCTCATTGAAGTCTATGATATGATTAGCCAATATCATATCAAGGAAATACCGAAGGATGAGGTCTCCACAGCGGCCATCTGGGGTATGATTGATGCATTGGGTGATCCGCATACGGCGTATTTTACGGACCGTGACTTTCAGGAATTTATAGCATCAATGGAGGGAACCTATAACGGCATTGGAGTGGTTGTAGGTCAGGAACATAATGGTTCAATTACCATCCGTCAGGTATATGAGAATTCACCTGCTAAAAGGGCAGGACTCCAGCCAGGGGATCGTTTGATGGAGATCGACGGAAAAAGGGTAATTGACCAGTCAATTGAAACGGTTTTGAATAAGTTGAGAGGAGACGCAGGCTCTAAAATTCAGATGAGATTCATGAGTACTGATCATCTCTATGAAGTAGAGCTCATTCGAGAAAGGATAGAGGTGCCAATTGTTCAATCTTCGATGTTGGAAGGACAGACCGGATACATCCAACTCTCCAGTTTTTCACAAGAATCAAGCCAGTTGTTTAAGGAGAGACTTGACAAGCTAATTCAAGAAGGAGCAAAGTCTTTTGTTATCGACCTGAGAGATAATCCAGGTGGATTTCTTGATTCCGCTGTCTCCATG
Organism: Ammoniphilus sp. CFH 90114; assembly: GCF_004123195.1. Lineage (NCBI taxonomy): Bacteria > Bacillati > Bacillota > Bacilli > Caryophanales > Paenibacillaceae > Ammoniphilus > Ammoniphilus sp. CFH 90114. The sequence goes on along the minus strand of NZ_SDLI01000010.1, from coordinate 56,241 downwards.
TCTTCTTTCTTTATTAAAGAGGGGCCAGTACTTCATGTCAGAAATAAAAATGATAATCAAATGACTATTAGTGTTGAGAATGGTGTGGATTTCCCTTTCCCACTTGCGTTGCTGGTTAATGAGTATTCAGCAAGTGCCGCGGAGGTTTTGGCTGCGGTACTCAAGGAGTATGGCAAGGCAACCCTTATTGGAGCTCGAACATTTGGCAAGGGGACAGTGCAAGAGGTGATTCCGCTTAAATCAGGTGGCTTTCTTAAATTGACGTTGGAAGAATACTTTACGCCTAAGCGCAATAGAATGGATCACACCGGAGTATCCCCACACATTCAAGTTGGAGATACAGGAGAGCAATTTCAAGCGGCCTTGTACGTTTTAAGAGAAAGAAATGTATTAACACTTAAGTCTTCGGAGGACGTTTTGATTAATTATAAAGCAGATAGGAGTGGCACACCTGCCGCTATATATGAAGATGGCAAATGGTTTGTTTCTGCACGGAAATTAGCCTATCTGTTTCATGGTGAAATTTCTTATGATCAAGAGATACGGAAGGTACGCTTGAAAATAAGTGGAGATGAGTATTTATGGTCTTTGGAAGGACGTGCACTCGTTCGAAAAGGAACATTCTACTTGCCGATAGAGGTGGTATTAAACCACTATATTGGATTAGAAAAAATAAACGCTGGCGATCATATTACACTTCAACTAAGGAAATAAAAAGGTTTTTATGAATAGTTGAAAATTCTATTACTTGGTTTTTTAGAGTTCTACTGTGGATAAAGGCTGAGGAGAAAAGTAAGCGTGCCTAAGAAAAATTTGATTTTGAAATGATTGATAGTAAAGTGCAAATGGACATCCTAGTACATCCCTAATAACACACTTGAGCTAAATCAAAAAGCTAAGGTATGAAATGCTTTATTTTAAGCAGGTTAATAAACAATTAAATTCTGTAAATTCCCTAGATTTAATTAAAAGCTAGGGGTTTTTATTTTTAAAAGTATAGAAACACCGCTCTGTAGCTCCAAATAAACAGAACTGAAACTTTTCTTCTGTAAAGATACCAAAGGTTTGTATGTGTCTATTAAGTTTAATTTAATAAAATATTATTAGATTAGTATTGATCAGATGTCATACCACTTTTACTGTAATTATATTTTTAGTAAACTTAAGAGGAGGAAACTGAGGGAGGGCTAATGTGAGATATAATATGAAGTTTTTGTCTATTATACTTTCTCTTAATATAGGCTTTACGAGTCTAGCTTATTCTGAAGAAGGAGGAGATATGGACAAGAGGAGAATACTGGAAGTTTATGATCTTATCCAGGAGTTTCATGTCAACAATCCTTTCACTAGAGACACCGTAACTGGTGCAATTTCAGGAATGATTCAATCTATTGATGATCCTCATACTAGTTACTATACAGAGGAGAACTTACTGACTTTTATTAAATCATTAGAGGGTATTTATTCGGGTATTGGAGTTTCAATAAGGGAGAAAGATGGAGCCTTTTTTGTCCAGCAAGTTTATGGTGATTCACCAGCTATGATATCCCAACTCCAAAAAGATGATAAAATCCTTGAGATAAATGAAGAGAATGTTACAGGTCGAACATTAAATTGGTTAAAATGGAAAATTATAGATGGAGAAGGATCTGAGGTTAGATTAAAGTTGAAAAGAGGAGAAACGATTTTTAATGTGGATATTTTTAAGGGGAAGTTTCAATTGCCTACAGTTGAAGCAAGAATATTTGAAAACCAAACTGGATATATCCGTGTAGAAACGTTTTCCGAATCGTCTGTAGACCGATTTGCCAAAGAACTAGAACGCTTACGGAATATAGGGGTTAGGGCATTAATCATTGACCTGCGTGACAACCCAGGGGGGGAGTTAGAGTCTGCTAGGAAATTTGCATCCTACTTTATCTCAGAAGGGACACTCTACTACGTTCGAAATAAACATGCGTATGAACATTTTTACAAAATGGAGATGGGAAAGGATTTAGAATTACCTCTAGTTGTACTTGTTAACAAGAATTCAGCCAGCGCATCAGAGCTAGTAACTGCAGTTTTTAAGGATTACGATAAGGCGACTATAATAGGAACTCCTACTTCTGGAAAAGGAACGTTGCAGGAGTTGTTTCCCTTAAAAACTGGCGGCTATTTAAAACTAACAATTGAGGAATACTTTTCACCAAACCTCATGCCTGTTCACCGAGTAGGAGTAACACCCCATATCTTTGTCAAGGATCCGGAGGAGCAGCTCCAGGCAGCTTTATACGTTCTAAGATCAGAAAATTCCTTAAGATTTGGGTCTTCAGGTCAAATTCTAATAAACGAGAAGGAAGATCGTAGTTCCAATCCGGCTGCGATATTAGAAAACCATGAATGGTATCTCTCGATTCGCAAGTTAGCTTACCTCTTTAATGGAGAAGTTTCCTACGATAAAAGTATTAATTCAATTAGATTGAAGATTGGTGAGGATAGTCACCGTTGGAAGCCCATCGAGCATAAGGGATTGCTTATAAGGAATGGTGCCGCATATCTTTCCATTAAGGATATAGAAGAGAATTATCCTGAATTAGAGAAGAAAGAAATTGGAGAATTTATTGTGATCAAAACCAAGAAGGCTAAGAAAAAGGTAGTATTATAGGTTAAAGAAGCGGACTTTAAAACAAAAAAATGAGGGGTGTCCATTGAATGGCTTCCCCTCATGATTTGTTTTACTGTATAAAAATAGACTTATGCTCCACCGCCGCATTTATATCCCGATTAATCGCATGTCTGTCATTTTCAGTAAGCTGTCCATCTTTTCTCAACGAACCATAATATTGTTCTCCTGCCTCAACTGTTAATTTTCGAAGGTATTCGTTACTAGGCTGCTCAGATAAATTAAGCAAAAATTTGCGATAAACTTCCTTACTGTTCTCTTTCAACTTCCCTTTGCGGAAAAAGTCTTTTAATCCCATTCCTATTCCCCCTCAGTTTCTTTAGTTCTATACTAATGGAATTTCTTTTCGAGTTCCACCTGCGTTTTTTTCCACTAGTAAAAATCTTACTATTAATTGACAACCTTACCCAGAGCGAATAGGCTTAAGAGAAAGTTTATTGTTTCATATTCTGTTAAATAGGTTAAATAAGATAGAAATATAAAGGTGGTTCCCATGCTTCGAACATCCTGGCTTCTTGCCATCTGTAGCATCGTTACAATATCTACTGTCCATGCCAATCCATCTACTCTTCCATCTGATCCCTATGTTAATAGTCAACACTACCATCAACAGATTAATACGACGGCTGCTTGGCAGGAGATTCGAGAAAATACTGATATTACGATTGCTATTCTTGATACAGGGGTGGATGTGGATCATCCAGACCTTAAAGCTAACCTGGTTCAAGGCTACAATCTGGTTCAACCTGACAAGCCGCCTCATGACGATCACGGACATGGAACAGCTACCGCCGGGATCCTAGGCGCTGTGGGCGATAATGGCATTGGGGTTACAGGAGTACTGTGGAATGCGAAAATGATGCCGATTAAGATCCTAGACAATAAAGGTGGAGGAGACGCGGGTCGTGTGGCTAAGGGAATACGCTTGGCTGTGGATAAGGGGGCCAAGATCATCTTGCTATCCTTGGGTGATCCCATCTACTCTACAGAGATGGAGAAAGCGATCCAGTATGCAGAGGACAAGGGAGTTCTCCTGATTGCGGCAACGGGGAACGATTCGAGTACCGTGAGCTACCCTGCCGCTTTTCCGACCGTGTTAAGTGTGAGTGCGGTAGATGCTTACAACATTCCTCTTTCCTATGCCAATCGTGGTCCGGAAGTAGACGTGGTAGCTCCAGGCCATCATATTTACTCTACGGCTAAAGATGGGAAGTACGCCTATGTTTCAGGGACTTCTATGGCTGCTCCACAGGTAGCAGGAATGGCTGCCTTACTGTTAAAGAAGGCCCCCTCTCTAACCCCACTAGAGGTTCGCATGATCATTCGAGCTTCGACTGAGGGGGTTGACACTAAAGGCTGGAATCCTAACACTGGATATGGACTCGTGAATGTACAGAAGGCCCTATCTCTGGTGGATAGTGATCCTATTGATTTATATGAACCGAATCAAACGATAGAACAAGTGGCGTCCCTCCCCTTCGTCGGCCAGACTCAGGCGCTAATCGGAAAAACGGATCCAGTAGACTGGTATCAAATTGAGCTTCCCTATCAGGGAAAGTTCCAACTCCAGACCCGGTCATTGACAGGAAAAGAGAATGTGCTGCAAATCGAAATCTATAATGGGGAGAAGAAAAAAGTATCGTCAGGGTTAAATCGCTGGGAGGGAACTTTAAAAGGTGGGACCTATCATTTCAGAGTAATGGATACCGGCGAGACCCCTTCTTTTCCTTATCATATCGATACCTCTTTTTCCGTCGGAGCTGATCCCTACGAAGATAATGATACGAAAGCGAAAGCTTCAAAAGTACCCATAAGTCAACAACAACTTATTAGAGGGACTTTTCATAAAAGAGCGGATGTGGATTGGTTCGTTGCGGATTATCTTTGGCCTGGGAAGCTCGAGGTGGAAGTGAAGACCGATACCATTCGGATGGATTCGGTGCTCACCATTGAGCAAGTTGGGAAAACGATAGAAAAGGTCGATCATGGTTCTGTTTCAAATGGACAGTCTGAGAGATGGTCGAAGACGGTTGATCCGGGTAAATTTTATTTTGCTTTACAAGAGTATTATGGAAATGCCGTTAATGGGCAGTATGAGCTGCAGATTCGGTATGAGACGTCGGATACAAGTGCTTTCCGTGATATTCAGGACCATTGGGCTAGGACGTCTATAGAAGATTTAGTGTCTCGAAAAATGATCCAGGGTTACCCAGATTATACCTTTCGGCCTAATCATAACATTACGAGAGCGGGAGCCGCTGCTGTGCTGCAAAATGTCCTTCAGCTGCCCACTTCAAGAGCAACAAGCACTTACCAGGATCTGAAAAAAGACCATTGGGTCTATTCGGCTATTGCTTCGCTTGGAGAGAGGGGAATTTTCAAAGGCGTAGCGAGTGAACGAATCTTTCCGGACCAGCCCTTGACCCGTGCGGAGTTGGCCGTACTCTTATACCAAGCCAGATACGGAACAGAGCAACCTGAGCAGATCAAAAGTAAGCAAGAGTTTACGGATGTACTAAGAGGTCACTGGGCTTACCCTTATATCATGAAGATGGCAGAACTCCAGCATATTCAAGGATTTCAGGATGGTAGCTTTCAGCCTGAAAGACAGACGACACGTGCGGAATTCGCTGTGTTGGTCAGAAATATGTGGTACCCAGCGCAATAAAGAGTTTGAGTTTTTATACTTTGTCGTATTATGTGTTAACCCATTGACAATCTACCAAACTTTAGCTATTCTTATGCAGAACGGATTACTCTTATTCCGAGAAGGCGCGAGGGACTGGCCCGATGATGCCCGGCAACCCGCGGTAATGATTCATATTTTTTCCTTTATGGGAAAGAATAAGATCAACCGTGCAAGGTGCTAACCAGCAGGATGCTATTGTGTCCTGGAAGATAAGAGGTAAAGGAGCGGAATGCTGGCCTTTTCCTCATGGGAGAAGGTCTTTATTTTTTCACCACCTCTTGAGTTGTTCGGAAAATGTAAGACAATGAGTGCCGTATCTTATACGTTTGTGATTATTGAAGGAGGTACGTGAAACATGGCGTTGAAAAAAGGTCGTCATCTCTTCACATCTGAATCTGTAACCGAAGGACACCCGGATAAGATCTGCGATCAGATCTCCGATTCCATCTTGGATGCTATCCTTGAGCAAGATCCTAATGCTCGTGTAGCTTGCGAAACTTCAGTAACAACAGGACTTGTTCTTGTCGCTGGAGAAATTACTACTTCTTCTTATGTGGATATTCCAAAGATTGTCCGTGAAACCGTTCGTGAAATCGGGTATACCCGTGCGAAATTCGGATTCGATGCGGATACTTGTGCTGTACTTACTTCCATTGACGAACAGTCTCCTGACATTGCGATGGGGGTTGACCAAGCGTTAGAAGCTCGTGAAGGTCAAGTGACAGACGAGCAAATCGATGCGATCGGAGCAGGGGACCAAGGATTGATGTTTGGTTTCGCGACCAACGAGACTCCTGAGCTGATGCCGCTTCCGATCTCTATGGCTCATAAATTGGCTCGCCGTGTAGCAGAGGTTCGCAAGAACGGAACCCTTACCTACCTTCGTCCAGATGCGAAGACTCAGGTGACGGTTGAATATGATGGAGATAAGCCGGTTCGTATTGATACGATCGTTATTTCTACTCAGCATGACCCTGAAGCGACTCTAGAGCAAATTAAGAAAGACGTTCAAGAACATGTCATTAAGCCGATCGTACCGGCTGAATATCTTGATGCTCAAACGAAGTACTTCATTAACCCAACAGGCCGTTTCGTTATCGGAGGTCCTCAAGGGGATGCAGGATTAACAGGACGTAAGATCATTGTTGATACGTACGGTGGATATGCTCGTCATGGCGGCGGTGCTTTCTCCGGTAAGGATCCTACAAAGGTTGACCGTTCTGCTGCTTATGCTGCTCGCTATGTAGCGAAGAACATCGTAGCAGCTGGTTTGGCTGACAAGTGTGAAGTTCAAGTGGCTTATGCGATTGGGGTAGCTCAACCGGTTTCCATTAACGTAGATACGTATGGAACAGGAAAGATCGAAGAAGAGCAGATCGTAAATTTGATCCGCAAGCACTTTGATCTTCGCCCAGCGGGCATCATTAAGGAATTGGATCTTCGTCGTCCAATCTATAAAGGAACAGCTGCTTACGGTCACTTTGGACGTACTGACCTGGATTTACCATGGGAGCGTACAGATAAGGCTGAACTTTTGAAGCAAGACGCGGCAACTTTTGCTCAAGCATAGTAGGGTTATGAAAAAAGTCCTGATTTGGTCTAGAGACTAGGCTGAATTGGGGCTTTTTTTTCGTATTTGCTTGATTAGGTTTAGAATCCTTCCGATAATAGGAATAAAGACTTTAGCCTAGTGAGGGACTGACCCTTATCAGAAACTAAAGGGTTTTGCTTGAAACCAAAATGCAATGATATACGTCCAAATAGATAGATATTTTAAAATCCCATTACTTTCCGGTAGGAATTTTGCACTATTTGTCGAATTGTGTAGAAATGAGGAGATGAGGGTAAGAATGAGACTAATAATAATCCTCTTATTGGCTATTGTGATGGGTTGCAGCCAACAGGAGAATGAGTCTATAGACGCACAAGTACAACCGGAACCAGCGGTGGATGAACTAAGTTCATCAGATGCAAAAGCCTCGGATCCCATTACAGAAGAACACCCCTATCGCGTATGGTATAGAGAACAGGTGTTGGTGCTTAATTATCACCATTTGGCAGATGATTTGGAGACCCCTTTTACTATTAAGCCAGCTCACTTCGAAGAACATATGGAGTTTTTAAAAAATCATCACTTTCACCCCCTTAAAATAAAGGAGTTCTACGAATTCTTAGATACAGGACTATTGAACCAGGAGAATGCAGTGCTTATAACCTTTGACGATGGGTATGAGAGCGGTTTTACTGAGGCTTTTCCCATCCTTCAGAAGTATCAGTTTCCCGCAACGGTGTTCGTGATCTATGAAAATTTGCGGGATAGTCTAGAGAGGAAGCGTGAGGATAAAATTCCCCCGCTTACCTTCGTCCAGATGGATCAGATGAGACGAAGCGGACTCATTTCCTTTCAATCTCATACCTATGGGCTACACTTCTGGGATGAGTCGCAGCCCATAACGGCTCCAAGCTCTGCAGAAGGTGATCAAGCCTATCGGAGTAAGCTTTTTGTAGATTTTATGATGGCTCGTAAGGCGCTAGAGGATCTAGCCGAGGAACCTGTGATTGGGTTAGCCTATCCCTATGGGTATCACAATGATCGTTTAATAAAGGTTGCCAAAAAAGCCGGATACCGCTATGGATTCTTTACTCATCCAGGTGTGGTTACGGCAAATACAGACCCATTTCTCATTCCTAAGCATGACATGGGAACACCAGAAATGGATGGCCAAAGATTTGAACAGAAACTCCGGGAATTGATCTCCCAAAGCCAAAGGAAGTGAGAAGATGACAACCACCAATGCGCTTGACTTTACGCGATTGGATTCTGTGCTGAAGAAAACGATTCATGCTGTTGAAGGCAGTAAGGAACAGATTTTTGATATTGCGGAAAGTGCACGGATTGAGAGCGAAGAGATTCGAGATGAGTTGGAGAGCATTAAGAGGGAAGTAAGAGAAATTGTGGATCAGACAGATGAATTAGAGCATAAATTCAAGTCAAGTCGTCAACGGTTGGTGGAAGTCAGCCGGAACTTCCAGCGGTATGGGGAAGAGGATATCAAAAAGTCCTACGAATTGGCCAGTCAGATTCAAGTCGCGCTTTCTTTATCAAGAGAAAAGGAAGCGAACCTGAGAAATCGGCGCGATGAGCTCGAACGTCGTCTGAAGGGTCTTGCGGAGACGCTCGAAAAGGCAGATAATTTAATGACGCAAATCAGTGTCGTGTTAGGATTTTTGACTGGTGATCTAGGGAACCTTACCTCAGCCATGGAGACAGCACAACAGCGGCAGATGCTCGCACTGCAAGTCATTCAAGCCCAGGAGGAAGAGCGAAAAAGGGTGGCTCGGGATATCCATGACGGTCCGGCTCAGTCGATGGCGAATATTGTGATTCGCAGTGAGATTGCCGATCGCATTCTGGCCCAGGGAAGAGTAGATGACGCACGTGCTGAGTTGAAAGAGTTGAAGGTAACAGTGAGAAATACCTTGGCTGAAGTTCGAAAGATTATTTTTGATTTAAGGCCTATGGCTCTAGATGACCTTGGCATCGTCCCAACCCTTCGAAAGTATGTGGAAGACTTCGGACAAAGGCATCAAATTGCATCTGAACTCGTAACTCTTGGTACAGATGAAAGACTACCAACTACGGTCGAAGTCGTGATTTTTCGCTTAATACAAGAAGCATTAAATAATGCAGCGAAGCATTCGAAGGCCAGTCAGATTCAGGTCAAACTAGAATTCCTTAAAGATCAGGTGACGGTCCTGGTAAAGGATAACGGGGTAGGGTTCGACAGTTTGGAAAAGACAGAACAGCCGCAATTTGGTATTATGGGAATGAAAGAAAGAATTAACTTGCTTGACGGAAAGCTCGACCTTCAATCCGCTAAGGGACAGGGAACGCGCATCGTCTTCACGATACCAATTGAACGTTAATATATCGATATAGCTGAAGGAAGAGGGAGATTTAATATGGCGGATACGATACGCATTGCACTCATTGATGATCACCAATTATTTCGTGAAGGTATCAAGAGAATCTTGGAAATGGAGCCTAGCTTTGAAGTCGTTGGCATCGGCTCCAATGGGGAGGAAGCCTGCCACTTGGCAGAGGAATTAAAGCCAGAAATCATGCTGATGGATATTAATATGCCTAAGATGAGCGGTGTGGAGGCTACTGAGAAAATTAAAGCGTTGTCTCCGGAAACGAAGGTGATTATTCTATCGATCCATGATGACGAAAATTATGTTCACCAGGCCTTTTCCTCTGGTGCGAATGGCTATCTATTGAAAGAAATGGAATCCGATTCTCTCATTGAAGCGATTCAAGTGGTGGCGGGCGGGGAAGCTTATATTCATCCACGTGTCACAGGAAAGCTGATTACGGAGTTTCGTCGCTTAAGCTCGAAGCAAGACAACGATATCGCTCATGTAGAATTAGCGGACAATGTCAGTGCAGAACGATTCAATTCGCTTACTCCAAGGGAAAAAGAAGTATTGCAGCTGATGGCGGAAGGAAGAAGCAATAAGGCAATCGGCGATTATTTATATATTAGTGAGAAAACGGTTAAAAACCACGTGTCTAGTATCCTACAGAAACTCGACGTTCAAGACCGCACCCAAGCGGTAGTCATCTCCATCAAGAACGGCTGGGTAAAAATTAGTTAATCTTCTACTCACTTTCTCACACATCACGGAATATCCTATAGCAAAAAGGAGGGGTATCCGTGATTGCCATGTGGGTGATTTGGTTACTAGCTATTTACGGTTTATCCACAATCCTGGTCCATTTGTTCGTGAGATGGAATGAATACTTCGTACAGGGAGAGGACGAACTCCGTGTTCATCTCTTGCTTTACAATTCAGAGAAATGCTTGGAAGGCTCTATCCGTTCTCTTGTTCATCTTTCGCGTCTCAAGGGCCAGCCTCTCCAGTTAATCGTGTATGATTTCGGCTCGACGGACAACACGGTCAAAATGCTCGAAACCTTGCAGAAGGAAAATCCTTTTCTATTTGACCAAGTCGAAATCTTGAATCGAGGGCCCTTTCATTTGGTCTCGATGGAAGAAGAGCAGAGTCAAGCACGGTTGACGATCGATCTGCGCCAAGGGTTAAGAAGAGGAACGATACAACCAACATAGCTCATATTTTAATGTATGGTGCACCCTTGGGGGTGCATTTTGTGTTTTGGGACAGGGGCAGGGTAGGGGGTGGGCTGAACTTCACCTGAGTTAAGTTTTTTTCATTAAGGGTCGATTTTGAGTTGATTTTTAATAATTAATTTCAAGATCACTTCCGAGAAGAGTCGATGATGCTTCTCTATTCTTCGAAAGACTCAGTTTTTTTGTTGGGTTGGACAAATTTTTTACTCTCAACTAGCCATTCCGAAGTAAATAACGGCCATAAAGGAGAGCTTGATCTGGTACAAACTCACGAATTATCGCTAATACTCATGAAATTGATCCTTTTTCTCACGGAAAAGTTCTGATACTCCCGTAGCTGTATCCATTACAATTTAAATGCCAATTAAACTCCCAAAATAGGGCTAAGATGTCACGAAGGTGTAATGGTTGCAGATAAAACCACTGCCTAACGTCTACCACTAAGTTAAACAGGATACATACTCACAAAACTTGTTCCCATTCTCACGAACAATAGTAACGATATCACGAACCTATAATGATTACAAAATCCCCTCCAAAAACGCGATTTCAAGCTGAAAGCTCATTTGGTTAATTTCTACATCTTATGCTATCTTGGGAGAAAAGGAGGGAAGTCCATGAACATTCATATTCCGGATGGCCGAGCATTACTCGCGGAGGAGCTTCACACCTTCTGTCAGGCAGGCTGGGAGCAAGCCATGCATAGCCTTATTCGAGAAGGAAAAGCGCGAGTCCTTCCAGGGGTCTGTCTTCAAGAAAAACGGTGCAATCGCTGTGGCCAGCAGAACCTGATCTGGGCTGACTGTGCTTCATGCTGCAAGCCCTGTGCGTATTGTTCTCTTTGCCTGCAAATGGGAAGGAGTAAAGCCTGTACGCCACTCTATTATATTGGCAATTATGTAGAGCCTATGTCTTTATTGTCTGCTCCCCGCCTAAAGTGGACAGGCCAACTCACACCTGCCCAACAAGAAGCTTCTGACCAAGCGGTGAATCTTCTTCATCAAACAGGAAAAGAACTCTTAATCTGGGCGGTCTGTGGTGCCGGAAAAACGGAGGTTACCTTCCAACCGATCGAAGAGGCCTTCCAGCGAAAACAAAGAGTCCTCTTTGTCACGCCTCGAAAAGATGTCGTCCTAGAACTCTTGCCCCGTTTATCGAAGGCTTTCCCTGAAGCTAAAATCATTGCCCTCCATGGAAAAAGTAAAGAGAAGTGGGAGGAAGCCCATCTCACCTTATCCACGACCCACCAAGCCATTCGATTCTATGAAAAGTTTGATTTTATTATCATAGATGAGGTCGATGCCTTTCCTTACCATAACAACCCTATGCTCTACTATGCTGTCAACCGGGCAAAAAAGCTGCACGCAAATCTCCTTTATCTGAGTGCCACCCCACCCGAATACCTTCAAAAAAAGCCTCATGTCCGCATCCCAGCACGCTTCCATAGGCAACCACTAGCTATTCCTCAGTTGGTCATCGATGGATCCTTGTCCAAAATCCTGCAAGCTGATCAAGCCTACTCCTCTTTTCAACAAATTCTTCATTTCCTGCAGCTGCATCAGAGGCAAGCCTTTTTCTTTGTTCCTTATATTGAAGGGGTAGAGAAGCTGGTCAGCCATCTATCTCATAACTATCCTATCTCAATTCGTATGGAAGGGACTCATTCTCGTGATCCTGAGCGGGAAGAGAAAGTCAAACGATTTCGACAAGGAGATACACGCATACTGGTCACCACGACGATTATGGAAAGAGGCGTTACCGTTCCGAAGGCGGACGTCATTGTCGTTGGGGCAGATGCCCCTATTTTTGATGAGGCCTCTCTTGTGCAAATTGCAGGACGCGCGGGTCGTTCCATTGAGGATCCGATTGGACATGTGATCTTCTTTGCCTGTGAAAAAACGAGAGAGATGAAAAAGGCCGTTAAACATATCCAAGAGATGAATAAGATTGCGAAAAAGAAAGGACTACTAGATGGATGAGACTGTTAAATCTACTCTACCCGGTGTCAAAGAGGTGTGCCTTTTGTGAGCGAAGGGCTGTCAGCCATTTGATTTGTCGTTTATGCGACAAGGACATCCACAGAATCGGCGGTTTGATTTGCTCATGCTGCGGAAAAAGCGTGGAAACAGAAGGGGATTGTGAAGACTGTCAGCAGCGCCCGGAAACATTCTTTCTTAGCAACCGAAGTGCTGTTCAGTACAATGACAAGGTCAAGGAGATTATTGGACTGTATAAATACCGAGGGCGGGAATCTCTCAGTTCGGTTTTAGGAGAGTGGCTTGTAGAGGCCTATCGTAGTTACTATTCTAGCACTTCCTTCCAGGCCATAACCTTCGTCCCCATTCATGAATGGCGTCTCCAGGAAAGAGGGTTTAATCAAGCGCAGCAATTAGCCGTCTATTTGAGTTTACATACGAAAATTCCCCTCGTCTCCTTGCTCAGCCGAACCCGCTCAACAGAAAAACAGAGTAAGCAGCACCGAGCACAACGACTTCAAGCTCTTCAAGGCGCCTTCCAACTGCGGAATACTGTAAGCGCGGGGAGCAAAGTCCTTCTAGTAGATGATATTTATACGACAGGAAGCACCGTCAACGAATGTGCTAGAATCCTTGCAAAGGAAGGGGCGAAGGTGTACGCACTGACGGTGGCGAGGTAGATAAAGATGAATCTAAAATTTAACTAAAGTTTTCATGAAAACTAGTGATGAAGACATTTTGTTTAGTATAATATACCTAAAATTATATCTCTCAAAAAAGGGGATGGTTGGGAGAATAGTGCTAGGGTTAGCATCTGAGATCAATGGAGGGTTATTATGGGAAGAGGAGTCGGCAATCGAAGGTTTTTGGGAATTCATTTTAGTAAGTTTGCCATATTTCTATCTTTTTTTATTCTATTTCAAACAGTAAATATGAGTAAATTATTAGCTGCTGATTTACAGTGGTCTCCTTCTTATAGTTCATCTTCTATGAAAGGTATCAATTCAATTACCTATGGGAACAACATGTTTGTTGCCGTTGGTAGGCATGGAAGTATCATAACATCAACAGATAAAGGAGTAAATTGGATACAAAGAGCTTCAGGCATTTCTGGCGATCTTTTTGGAGTTACATATGGCGATGGAAAGTTTGTTGCTGTCGGTTCGTGGGGAACCTTGCTAACCTCAATAGATGGAATCACTTGGAGTGAAAGAAATTCGGAGACAACACGATACCTGACTAGAATTACATATGCTAATGGCATCTTTGTTGCTGGAGGGTATGGAGGTATACTTTTAACGTCCACAGATGGAATTACATGGTCCTCAAGGGATTCAGGAAGTGTAAAAGACATCGTGGGGATTACCTTTGGAAATGGTCAGTTTGTTGTTGGCTTAGCTGATGGGAATGTTATAACCTCCTCAGATGCGATCACATGGACCTCTCGAGCAACAGGTACTACGGAGTTATGGGCCATCACTTATGGCAATGGCAAATATGTTGCTAGCGGATTGTATAAAATGCTAACATCTACAGATGGTATTTCTTGGGATGTCATACCGAGTAACTCCATCCATTTTTCTCTATCTTTTGGAAATGGAACATTTGTTGCTACTAGTAATGGCAAGGTTTCAACCTCAGAGGATGGTGTCAATTGGAACGAACAGCCTTTAGGAAATGCTGAATTTTGGACTAGCTCCTATGGGGCAGGTGTATATTTAATAGGTGGATTCATTAGGACGGAGAACCCAGAGGAGCCTGGGATGGATGAGTCTTCTGCGGTCATTTATAAAACCTCTTTGCCAGAGAATGAAGCCCCCTACATTACTGAGCTTGAAGGGAATTCTTACCTTAACTTTGGAGCTAATCAATATGTTCAATACCCAGACCTAAACATCTATGCAAATTCCTTCACCTTTGAAACATGGGTTCATGCATCCAATCATCAACCATGGGCTAGGTTTTTTGATACGTCCTATGGTTCGGATAATTTTAATATGCATTTAGCCTATGAAGGCAATACAGGTAGAATGATTTTAGAGGCTTTGCCGCAAAAGGGTTTTCGAACTAATGTCTACCAGGCAAAAACAACGGAAATCTTTCCCACAAATAAATGGGTACATGTTGCAGCGGTTTATGACCATGCACAAAAGAAAGCGTTTATTTATTGGGATGGAGAACTAAAAGCAACAGGAGCGATGGATCTTACGAACATGGCTAATGCCAAAGCCCAAAATGGAGGAATTGCAAGGCCAAACAATTTTTTAGGCAAGAGTACATGGAACACTGACGGATATTTTACCGGTGATATGCGGGATGTACGCTTTTGGAATAAAGCCAAATCGCAATCTGAAATCCTAGAACAAATGAACGTGAACTTAACAAGTAATGAAGCTAATCTTGTTGCAAATTATAAATTCAACCATTCAGCAGATGGAACGATTGCCAAAGATAATTCTAGTAATCATTATCATGGTTCTATCATAGGATGTAGTTGGGTGGAAAATATGGGATTTACATCTAACCTTGTAACCACTGAAAATACTCCAGTATCCAAGACCTTTAAAGTGAATGATGATCAAGATGTTGATCAGTTAATTATTTCTGTAGAATCGGATAATCAGACACTTGTTCCTAACCAAAATATAAGTCTAGCAGGTAGTGGTCAAGACAGAACCATTACCATGAATCCAGTTAAAGGACAGTCAGGTACCGCAACGATTACTGCCACAGTAAGTGATGGCAGCCTAAGTAGTCAAAGTAGCTTTCTATTGACAGTTAATCCGAGAGTGATCATTCTACCAACTTTAACTACTGACTCATATACTGATTTAACCTCAACAACGGTAAGAATTAGTGGAAACCTAATCAGTGAAGGAAGTTCACCAGCAACTGAACGTGGAGTTGTATTTGCTACTATTGAAAATCCAACGATAGAAAGTGGAACTAAAGTAATAGGTGAGATGACTGGTGGATTAGGGGTATTTTCAACAGATATTTCAGGTCTAGAGCCAAATACAACTTATTACGCTCGTGCCTATGCAATCAGCGAGGATGGAATTGGCTACGGGGAAGATATTAGCTTTACCACACCATTGCCACTATCGGATTTAGTAGCAACCAGAGGAGACCAGGAAGTTATTCTTACTTTTAGTAAACCAATTGGTGCAGAGAGTGTTATAGTAGAGCAATCTCCGGACGGTTTAATATGGGATACTTCTGTAACGAAAGAAGGAATCACATCCAATTCTACTAGCGCCACTGTAACTGGTCTAACCAATGGAATCGAATATTCCTTCCGGATTGTGGTTTCTGAGGGAGAACGAGCAGGCATCTCCAATTTGGTGAAGGCTTCACCAAATGCCGTACCTGTTGCCCAAAATGATTATTACAACACAAATTTGAATACAACATTAACCGTAGATTCCCTAAAGGGTCTGCTGAAAAATGATAGCGATGCAGATCATGACTCATTAGCCAGCGAAATCTTAAATCAAACGGTAAATGGAAATGTCTATCTAGAGTCCGATGGCTCCTTTGCCTATTACCCCAATGAAAGGTTCCGTGGAGCAGATCAATTTACGTATCGGGTTTATGACGGATATGATTACTCGGCACCAGCTACGGTAAGCATATATGTTTATGACACACTGAGTGTTGACCGTGTGGTAGCGAAACCGAAGCAAACAGTGAATGTTCCAATCCGCTTAACGAGCCAAGGGAATGTGGCAGGATTACAGTTTGATATGAACTATGACCATACGTACTTGAAGTTTGAGAGTATGCATGCTGGTGAATTGCTTTTGACCCATCCGACGGGCTCTGTGGAGGAAAATGTGTATGTACCGTTTAATTCCCAAGTCCTTGGCGACGGACAGCTTCGGATCATCGTAGCCAACCTTAATAACGTGAGAATTGGCGGAGAAGCCGGTGTATTAGTCAATGCTCAATTTACCATAGATAAATCTGCGTATGCATTGGCTGATGGGCACCGTCTGGACATACATGTTCATGGTACAGTGATGAGTGATATGTATGGGGTAGAGCTAACCAGCCAGTTCACCAATGTTGATGGTTGGATTCAGTTGGATATTGACAAGGAAGAACCAGTGATTAATTACGAATTTGGATCTGATCAAGGTCAAGCATCTGTCCAAGTGTATGTTTATGGGGATGGAACTGGCTCAGAGATTAGCAGCCTCAAATTTGCGGAAGGGTTGCAGAATATATCATACTTTGCTGCATCGGGTAAGAATATCACTGAAGGAAAACAATTTGATCTCACATCCAATACCATCTACACCATGTATGCAAAAGATGAAGCAGGCAATGAAGCCGTTAGGCAGATTTATGTGATGGGTGATACCGATTTGAGTAAGGCTGTCGATGTGACGGATTGGGTCGCTTGTATAAATTACATTTTAGAGCGAGTCGAGCCGACTCCAATTCAACGCATGGTTGCGGATATGAATGATGACAAAAAGCTCAACGTGATCGACCCTGTCATCATAGCAAATGTGATTATGGCTGGGGGATATGAAAATTATATGAACAAGTAGTAACCTACAAACCCTTATAGGCGATTGCTTATAAGGGTTTTTTTCTATTATTAAAACTGATTCTGTTGTGACGACAGGAAGCACCGTCAACGAATGTGCTAGAATCCTTGCAAAGGAAGGGGCGAAGGTGTACGCACTGAAGGTGGCGAGATAGCTTGGGAATTAAAAAAAGAGCCGTTTCTACCCGAGAAACGACTCTTCTACCTTATGATGTTTTTCTAATAAAGCCTTGATACTGTCGCTTAATCAATTGACTATCAATTTGCTTCATGGTATCAAGTACCACCCCGATAACGATCAGAAGGGAAGTCCCTCCGATTTGAACCGATTGTGGAAGATTGCTCAGAGCCGTAAAGAAAACCGGCAAGATAGAAATGAGAGCTAGGAACACAGCCCCTACAAGGGTGAGGCGGTTCAGGGTACGAGTAAGATAATTCACCGTACTCTTCCCTGGGCGAATTCCAGGAATGTAACCGCCGTTATTTTTCATATTATCTGCCATTTGGATGGGATTGATCTGGACGAAAGTATAGAAATACGTAAATCCAATAATGAGAGCGACATAGAGGATCATCCCTAAAGGTGCCGTATAATTGAAGTTGGTCACGATCCAATCGGCTACCGTGTTGCCAGCCCAAAAGTTGGCGATCGTAGGCGGGAACATGATCAATGAAATAGCGAAAATGACGGGCATAACTCCGGCTGCATTGACCTTTAGTGGGATATGGGTTGAAGTTCCTCCGTACGATCTGCGTCCAACCACCTTCTTGGCGTACTGAACCGGAATCTTACGAATCCCTTGTTGGACAAAGATGACCCCAACGATAATGGCGATAAGAAGAGCGAAAATGACAGCTAGCTTCAAAATGTGTAAGAATAAGGCGTCTCCTGCGTTATAAAACTCAGCTGCATAGATGGCTCGAACTCCATCTGGAATGCTGGCAATAATTCCTGCAGAGATAATAATCGAGATTCCATTGCCAATTCCATATTCGGTGATCTGTTCACCGAGCCACATCAGGAAGGCTGTTCCTGCAGTCAGGGTTAAAGCGATCATCAAATAAGTAGTTACACTTGGGGCTTGTACTAACCCCGGATATAGGTTATTAAACCCAATGGACAATCCCATGGCTTGGATAAATCCTAAAATAATGGTCCCATATCGCGTGAACTGCGCGATCTTCCGACGCCCGCTATCTCCTTCTTTTGCCCACTCCGTAAATTTCGGAACGACATCCATCGAGAGGAGCTGCATGATAATGGAAGCTGTGATGTAAGGCATAATCCCCATGGCAAAAATCGAAAAGTTCTGCAAAGCTCCTCCAGAGAACGTGTTAAGGAAACCGAAAATCTGATTTTGTTCACCGAATGCCTCTAAGAGCGACACATTCATATTCGGGACAGGAATATGCACTCCGATGCGGTAAACCACAAGCATTAATAAAGTGAAAAGAATCTTGCGGCGTAGATCTCCTACTCTCATGATTTGAGAAATGGCTTGAAACATGAATATTCTCCTTTGTTTTTTTAATATAAAAAATATAATTACTTTTCGATTATATCATTGATATCAACCAAACTCTAATATAAACTTGAATTGTTTAGCAGGTTTTGCCATACCATGTAGTTTTCGTAAAGATTTTGTCTGAAAGCACTTCATTTCTGAGAGAAATCAACCGAAATATTAAATAAATAGATATGTTTTGAGGGAGAGAATGTTGTGAAAAGGAGAAGGGGTTTTTTCTTTATTTTTCTTATCTTATTTTCAACGCTGTTTTATGGATACCATGTACGAGAGTTTGGTTCGGATTCTTTAATCAGTGTGATGGCCCTAGCTAGCTGCATTTCTTTTACGTTATTTATCATCCTGTTCAACCTTGTTGGACAAGAGCCAAAAAGAGGACCCAAACTCCATCGTGAGTTTTAAGGCCTTTTTTTTTACACCTTTTGGATAAAGCGTTCCACCTCTTGGTTAAACCTCTTAGGCTGCTCTACATTTGGCAGATGCCCGCATTCCGGAAGGATTACCAACTCCGAATCGATTAAACGATGGTGAAGATCCTCTGAGCAGGCCAAAGGGATGAATCGATCCCGTTCCCCATGAAGGATAAGGGCCGGAGCGGAGATAGAAGAGAGCATGTTCCGTTGATCGTAGTCCAGGAGCAGGGTAAAGAGCTTGTACATAAAGTCTAGCTGATTGCCGAGGATGCCTTTATTAAACCCTTTCGCAATAGCTCCTTCCGGATCCAAGCCCATCTGATCAATGACGGCCCGAACCCATCGATCAACCCCGTCATGAGGCTCATAGATCAAATCAAAGATCGATTTTCTCCGTTTTTTCTCCTCTTCATCCAACCCAGCGAACGAGTCCGCAACTACTAATCCGCTCACAGAGTCTGGATATCGAGCGGCAAAATCTAAAGCCACCCGTCCACCCATGGATACGCCGCATAGTAGAATCTCATCTAACTGAAGTTCATCAAGTAGAAGTTGTTTTAGCACCACCTGATAATCATAAAAATCCAGTTCATTTCCACCGCCAGATTTTCCATGCCCGGGCATATCCACCGTTATACATTGGTACTTCTGTTTGAAATAGTTCCGCTGATAGAGCCAATTTATAGAATTACCACCAAGTCCATGCAAAAACACCAAAGGCTTACCTTCGCCTTCACGTGAATAGTGGATGGGGTAACCTTGAAAAGTAAAAGTGGCCAACCGTTATTCACCTCCATTTTCTTGTATCCTCATGATTTCTATTGTACAGATGAGAAAGAAAAAAACCAAATCGAAGAGGATATGACAGATAAGTCGAAAAATGGGTAAATAGGTCGATGCCGTTTCATCGTCTCTGTATTATAGTAGATTAATAGACTTCTAAGTATTTTCAGAGGAGACAACGATGAAAAAACGCATAATGAACCTATGTCTTTCGAGCTTGCTCGTATTTTCTCTCTGGGGAACTTCAGCTACGGCGAAAGAATACACATTCAAAGATGCCGCACAACTCTCTTGGGCTGCCCCTAGTATTGAGAAGTTATACGAAGAAGGAATTATTAAGGGTGTCAACGATAAGCAGTTTGCCCCTCACTCTCCGATTACCCGAGGCCAATTTGCCGCTTTGTTATCGAACCTGTCGGACAAGCCTCTAATCAACAAGTCATTTCCCTTTGATGATGTACATAAGAATCATTGGTTTTACGAACCCGTAAAAAAGATGTATGGTCAAGGTGTCTTAAAAGGGGTTAGTGATAACGAATTTAAACCTGACAGAAACGTCACGCGTGAGGAAGCCATGGTCATCCTCGCTCAGATGGAGAATTCCGCATTCAAAGGGTCATACAAGCTTTCCTATCGCGATCAGGACCAGATCAGCGCTTGGGCTCTAGATAGTGTGAAGGGGTTGCTTATTAGAGGTCACCTCGAGCTGTTCAAGGACCGCTTAGAACCCAAAAAGCACATCACACGAGCGGAAGTAGCGGTTATTCTTCATCACATCTTATATGGAGAACCAGAACCTTTCGTCCAACCGAAGCTTTCTTCACGTTCTGCTGAATTGCTGGATCAGCGTCTTAACCGGTCTATTCAAGAGGTACTCGGTGTCAAATACGTATATGGCGGTACCACAACCAAAGGCTTTGATTGCAGCGGCTTTACTAGTTATATCTATGGCCAGCTTGGAGTCGACCTTCCTCGAGATTCACGCAGCCAATACGGTGTTGGAGACCGTGTATCCATGGATGAGATGCAAAAGGGAGACTTGATCTTTTTTGATACCGGCGGTGGATCAATCTCTCATGTTAGTATTTACTTAGGGAATGATAAGATCGCACACGCCACGAGCACCGGCGGGAATGTCCGCATTGATGATATCGATTGGTATGTAAAGAACTACCGAGTCGTCGGCGTAAAACGAGTAATCTAGGCACACTTGGGCTCAATCTCTACTAAGGGAGATTGGGCTTTTTGAGTTTGAGATCGATTAACTTCTTTTGGGTGTGTGTTTTGTAAAGCGGCTTTTCATAAACTTCGAATAACATGATAGCCTGGTTAAACTGAGTTTGGGCAACCTCTTGGTTTCCCGTGTAATAATGACTTAATCCATTTTGGTAGGTGGCTTCGCCAATAAGTAAGGAACCCATGCTGTTTTGGGATAGATGCTTAGATTGATAAGAGTACTGAATGGATTCACGGAAGTTTTCTAGATGATAGAAAACAATGGAGAGGTTATACAGGATGCGAGTGTGGATCTGTTGAACTTGGTGGCTGTAGTTCTGAGGAAGGGTCTTGATGGCTTGTTGAGCTTCGAGTAGGGCGTTCTTAGCTTTTTCAAATTGGTGCTGGTGGATATAAAGGATGCCTATACTATTAAGAGCTTCGGCCATCTTTTCTTTTTGTCTTATTTGCTCACTGGTTTTCCTCGCGTTATTCAGGTGGTGATAGGCCTGCTCATAATCACCGTAGAGTTCCATCTGCAAAATACCTTGAACTCGTTCAAGAAAAGCTTCTTCATAAGAGTGGGTAAACAAACGAATGGAAATGGCCTGGCGATAAAAGTCGTCTAGCTTCTTAAACTCATCCTTTAAAAGTGCAGCCTCTATTTCAGCCCTTATATGCTCCTTTGTTTCAAATTGGTAAGGGTCTAGATTTTGGTTCGGCTCATTCAATACTTTTTCAATATGAAATAAAGTAAAGCCATATTTATAAGATAAGTACCGAAGATCATCTGTCGAAGGAAGGGCTTTTCCGCTTTCAATACGGCTAATTCTAGACTGAGTGATGACTCCATCTGCGTGAATATCCATTTGCTCATAACCCGCCTCAATTCGAAGCTTTCTTAAGTAATCCCCTAATAAACTCCTTTTTTTCATCTTTGCACCTCCAAAATAATAACTGAATCTTGTGTTCAATTTGAACATACGACATTTTCTAGTTTTTTTCAACATGTTTTTTAAAAAATCCAAAGAAGGATAGTACGATTGACCTAGATAGAATGTTGAAAAAAAGATAGGGTTATCCGTTCATATGCATATATGCATAGCACGTTGAAAATTATAAGTAATTTCAGTTGTCAAAAGATGTTGATTTTTTGTTTTCAGTAGATCGCCTAAAATGCCTATTTTTGTAGGAAAATAGACTTATACAAGGTTTTGCTATAGTCAAATAGTCTGATATGATCAAATTATCAAATAAAGAAAGGAGGAGCTAAGGTATGAAGAAGTGGATGATTGGATTGTTTCTATTCGGACTCTTAATCCTCGGACAAGTACAAGCTACGGATCAATTTGCTCATGATATCCCTGAAACGCTGCAACCAGAAAGTCTCCCACCCAAGCACTAAACTCCATCTCTATGAATACCCCCAGCGGAGAGACTTCAAACCTCTTCCAGCCCCATTCCGGGGACAGAAAGGGCCACCCAGTTCCTACGGGTAGGCTCTATTTTTCTTCATGGAGCTGGAAACAAAAAAGGTAGGATAAAGTCAATGATCTCACGTCTTGCTATGATAAAATAAGCATAAGAAACTGCCGGAAGGAAGGTAGTGCTGATGGAACAACATGAAGTAAATAAGCGGATATTAGAGACACTAGAGCAATTCAACGATAAGTTTGCAAATATAGATAAGCAATTTGCAAATATGGATAAGAAGTTTGAGAAGAGGTTTGAGGGAATAGACAAGAATTTTGAAGAAGTAAACAAAAGGTTTGAAGAAATAGACAAGAAGTTTGAAGGAATGGACAAGAGGTTAGAGAGTATTGACAAGCGTTTTGAGAGTATGAATGAGAAATTTGTGGGTGTCGATCAACAGCTAAAGGGTTTACAGGGTTCCGTTAATTGTATTGAAGATAAAGTTAATCGTATTGAAGATAAAGTTAACCGTGTAGAGGATAAAGTTACTCGTATAGAGGATAAAATGGATAATCACGCTCATGAGTTCCGTTCCCACCTAAAGCAGCTGGATCGTTCTCTGAAGGAACATCGGTATGTGATGGATCATACTAGTTTCGCAGTTGAAGCGGACGTGCGGAAGCTGAAAGCTCGGGTTCAAGTGGTTGAGGATGAGGTGTTTGGGGAGAAAGGTTAAGGTGGGAGGCGGCTACTTGTTTAGAGTAGCCGTCTTATAATATCATGTTAATCAGCATTCCTTTAATTTCCCCAATACTATCCAGAAGATCAATTCCTTTTTTTTCTTTCTTAAGAACGTCGTTAGTCATATCTACTAATTTTTCATCCACTTCTGTTATCATCTTATAGATTTTTGAACGACCTCTGCGTGTGAGTCCCTCTCGCTCGTCCATTCCTACACCATTCTTAACGGCTTCTTCAATAAAGGATTTGACAAGCTTCTTATACTCAGTAAGATCGCGAATGGTTTTCGACTTGGATAATCTTTCTCCGGCAGCATTAATATCCGAGAGGATCTTTGTCAATCTATCTGTAGGGGACGTTTCCTGTTGATCAGTTAGCACCTGGCGGAAGGAAATCATTTTTGAATTTCCTTTATTACTCTCCTGCACCTTTTTTTTATCTAATGGATTCATCGCTTGCTGAGGGTCAATTCTCAATGGTCTCACATCCTTAATCCGGCAGGCTAGTAACATTCATGTTAGCATAGGTATGGATGGAAAGGCTAGAAGTGAAAATTAAGAATAAATACCTAGGAAATTCATCTAAACTTTAATGTTAAAAATGCCGATATCTTATATATGAAAACGTTCGGAGACCTGAGGCTCCACTCTAGAAGCGAAAAGAGGTGTGCTTGATGAAAATACATGGAAATAATAGGTTAAACGGAATTAACCCCTACCAGAAGATGAATCCACCGGCAATGGAGAAAAGCAAGAAAGCGACCGGGGGAGCGAAGGATGAAATTCAGATTTCCACGGAGGCGCTGGAAATGCTCAACCATAGCAAAACGGACGATGCCGCAAGGAAGGCAAGGATCCAGGATTTAAAAACGCAGGTGCAAGAAGGAACTTACCGAGTGGATAGCCAAAAACTAGCCGAAAAACTATATGAAGAACTGAAGGGGAGATAAGGATGTCTACCCTTCCTTTGTTAAGGTCTTGTTTGGAGAGATTGTTGGAGGAACATAAGGAGTTACTGGAGTTGGCTGAAGAGAAGAAGCAGGTGCTAATCAACGGTTCCCTAAATGAATTGCAGATAATTGTAGCCAAAGAAAGTCAAAGAGTAAATAAAATCAAGGACTACGACGAAGAGAGACAACGCTTGGTTCAAGAGTTTCTCATCCTAAAGGGGATTAGAAGACAGGATCACTCTTTGAGAGACTGTATTCCTCTAATGGAGAGCCAAGAGGAACAGCGGATGTTTTCACAACTTCGAAATGAGCTCCGTGAATTGCTTCTGCGGTTGAATAGGATTAATGGCCTGAATCAGCAACTTCTTGAGCAATCTATGTCATTTGTTCAATATACACTGGAAGTGTTGACAGAAGATAACGCACCAACTGTCACTTATGGCAACCCGTTAAACCAAGCAACAGCGAAAAGGAGCGGAAAAGGCTTCTTCGATAGTAAGGTATAGGATCGGAAAGGGAGAAGCGGATATGGGTTCAACATTTGGAGGATTAGAGTTAGGAAAGCGTGCACTGTTTGCCCAACGGGCAGCCATGACCACGACTGGACATAATATCGCTAATGCCAATACAGAAGGGTATACAAGACAGCGAGCCGTGATGAAAGCGACCCAAGCTCTTCCGTATCCTTCTTTGCAAAATGATCAGTCCCCTGGTCAAATTGGAACGGGTGTAGAAGTAACCACGATTACAAGATTGAGGGAAGATTATCTGGATAAGCAATATCGGGCTAATAACAGTAATCATGCTTATTGGGAAGGGAAAACAAATGTGCTGGGGATGGTGGAGGATGTCTTCAACGAAACATCTGGAGAAGGCTTGCAAGCCCAGCTTGATCAATTTTGGCAGTCTTGGCAGGAGCTAACGAAGTCAGCAGATGATCCATCGGTCCGCGAAGCCCTGGTTGAAAAGGCTAGAACGGTAACGGATACATTTAAACAGATGGCTGGGGAATTGAACGGTTTAAAAGAGGATGTAAAGGGGATCGTAGATGTTAAGGTCCAGGAGGTTAATTCCATTTCTAGACAAATACGAGACCTGAACGAAAGCATTTCTCGCGTGGTTACTCAAGGCAATACGCCCAACGACTTGTATGACCAACGGGATTTACTCGTAGATAAACTGTCAAGTCTGGTAAGTGTAAAAACAGCTCCCAGCACGAATGGAATGATTAATCTTTCCATTGATAGCGGGGAGGGACAATCTTTCTCGCTCGTTAATGGAAAACAGGAGCCAGCTGCATTTACTGCGGATATTCCTGTAAGCAAAGGTGAACTGGCTGCTTTGCAGCAAGCTCTAGGAAGTGAAACGCAACCGGGTTTCATTGAAGGATACTTGGGTAAATTGGACACGCTAGCGACGGAGATGGCAAAGGAATTAAATACACTACATCGTTCGGGTATCAACTTAGACGATATCGCTAGTCAAGTTCCATATAGTGAAGGACAGAGACTTCCCTTTTTTATAGATAAAGATTGGTATGAGACCAATAAGGGGATTTTTGAAACTCAACCCATCGATTATGCCGCTATCTCTGTTGCGGAAGACCCTAAGAGTGCGGACAAAATGATCCTTAATCCGCTTCTTCAGAAGGATGTAAATAAAATAGCTGCCTCCAAACAAGGGAGGGAAACTCGCGGTGATGGGAGTAATGCTACAGACATTGCCAATCTAAAGTCGAAGTCTTTGGATGCTTTAGGCCGTAATACTTCGCTCGACCAATTTTACCGAGGCACCATAGTGAAGCTAGGAGTAGAAAAGCAGGAATCTGAGATGTTCATGGACAATGCAGATTTGACCGTACGAGCCACGGAAGTCCGACGTCAATCTATCTCTGGGGTGTCCTTAGATGAAGAAATGACGGAAATGGTAAAATACCAGCATGCCTACAATGCAGCCTCTCGGGCGATTTCAACCATCGATGAAATGCTGGATAAGCTGATTAACGGCACAGGTAGAGTAGGGCTATAGGGTAGGAGGTGAAGGAAAGTCATGAGTTTTCGCGTAACCCAATCCATATTGAGCAACAACATGCTTCGAAATATTAATAAAAGTTATAAAAAGCTGGAAACGTTGCAAGAACAAATGGCCACGAACCGCCAGTTTTCTAAGCCTTCCGATAATCCGTTAGGTGCCATGAAAAGTATGCAATACAGGACACAACTGTTTGAAAATGCGGCTTTTCAGAAAAATGCAAGTGAGGCGCTCGGTTGGATGGAGATGACGGATGGGCTTATATCAGAAGCAGGGGATTCTCTGACTAGGGTTAAAGAATTGCTAGTTCAGGCTACCAATGATACATTGGGCGAAAAGGAGAGAAAAGCAATCGCCAAAGAACTTGGTCAGATAAAAGAACATATGGGAACCGTTGCTAATGCAAACATTAATGGAAGGTACCTCTTTTCTGGCACCGCAACGGATCAGCCGCCATATTCGCCAGGTTCTGAGACAGCAGAACCTCCTTTTCAGGACGGAAGGTTTAATGGGGATGCAATTAATAATGATTTAATGGAGGTCGAGATTTCAAAAGGAATTTACATACCTATGAACGTGCCTGGAAAAGAACTGTTTGAACATGGCGAACAGGGAGTTTTTGGTGTACTGGATCAAATCATCACAGACCTGTCTGATCCAACGAAAAGAGGAGAAGAGCTTTCTGTTCATATGGCTGCCGTGGATGCCCAGAAAGAGCATTTTTCTAAGATTCAAAGCTCATTAGGCGGTCGGGTAAACCGCTTGGAGAATGCAAGCAACCGATTAGAAGAGCAAGAGGTAACGATGACGGCCATGCTATCTGAGAATGAGGATATTGACATAGCGAAAGTGATTACCCAACTGACAGCGCAAAATGCGCTACATAACGCGGCTCTGAGTACTGGAGCGCAAGTAATCCAGAAGACGCTGGTGGATTTTCTCGGATAAGGAGTAGATACTTATGATTATTATAACCCCTATGTTTGGTCAAGTGGAAGTGGAAGAAAGCAGAGTGATTTCCTTTCCCAATGGGGTGCCTGGATTTCCAGACTCCAAAACCTTCGTTTTTATGGACTTGCCTGATACTTCATTTCAGATTATGCAATCGACTGAAGATGAACTGTACTTTTTTGTCATTAATCCTTTTGAGTTTTTTAAAAAATATGAGATTGTCATCCCTGATGCTGTTATTGAATCATTGAAAATACAAAAGGAAGAGGATGTGGCGATCTACAACATTGTCACCATCAAGGATGATTTATCTCAATCCACAGCAAACATGCAGGCGCCGATTATCATAAATGCCCGCTCGTGTCAAGGAAAGCAGCATGTGCTTAGCGATTCCAAATATTCCATCAGGCAGCCCTTATTTACTCCGATAGCGGCACAAGCCGTATCCGAATAGGGGGAGACGATCATGCTGGTACTCACCCGAAAGCGCAAAGAGTCGATTATGATAGGCGATGATATTGAGATTACCATCGTGGCCGTTGATGGGGAACAGATTAAGGTTGGTATCAATGCTCCGCGACATGTGGAGATCCACCGTAAAGAAGTTTACCTGGAGATCCAGAAATCCAATCAGGAAGCGGCTCTTCAAACACGAGCTCCACTCGACATCGAGGCGCTTCTGAAACAGTTGAAAATAGAAACGGAATAGGCATCGGAAACGATGTCTTTTTTTTACGTCAAAAAAAAGACAAATTTTTTTCTTTGAAACTATTAAAAAAAGATCCAATTAGCACGATAACTATATTATAAGAGTTTTCGACAATTTACATCGCGCGAGTAAAAAAAGGAAACTCTCAAATTACTTAATCCATCCACAAGGATGTGGGTGGAGAACTTTCAAGGAGGAAGATTAAAATGAGAATTAATAACAACATCAGCTCGTTGAACACGTATCGTCAACTAAGCAATGCCCAGCAGGCTGGGGCCAAATCGATGGAGAAGCTCTCCACTGGTCAGCGTATTAACCGTGCAGGGGACGACGCTGCAGGTCTAGCTATCTCCGAGAAAATGAGATCTCAGATTCGTGGTTTGAACCAAGCATCGAGCAACGCACAGGATGGTATCTCCATGATTCAAACGGCAGAAGGTGCGATGGACGTACAACATAGCGTGCTTCAGCGTATGCGTGAGTTAGCTGTTCAAGCATCAAACGGTACAACAACAGCATCTGACCGTAAAAACATCCAGGACGAGATGAACAAACTTACGGATCAAATCGACCAGATTGCCAATGATACCGAGTTTAACGGTAAGAAGCTGTTGAATGGTAGTATGTCTGACAGCATGAGAGCATCTTCTGTGAGCAGTGGTGCACTTGCTAAGGGGATTACTAGTGTTGGTGTAAGCAATGATGCTCGTGTTGGGGATATTAAAATGAGTACCCTAACAGGTACAACATCTTCAGGAACAGCAAGTATAGTTTCTACAGGCTCGTTTAATGCTGGAGCCTCTACAGCTGCAACTTCTGGAACCAAGCTTACAGAGCTTACGGATAGCAAAGGAAATACTTTAGGTATCAAGGTTGGCGATGAAATAACGGTATCTGCCACTGTAGGCGGAGAACAAAAAGATGTAACGATTAAAGTGGCTTCCGGAAGTACCATGGGAAGCTTAGCGACAGCGATTGATAATGCTTTATTTGGTACAAACAGTTCTGGATCTGTCAGTATGGTGTCAGCTTCCAATTCCTCAAGTTATACTATTACGGGAAGCGGAGGAACAAATACAGCGGCAACAGCAGGCTCATTGGCTATTACGGGTAAGGCAGGAAGAGAGAACGCGATTACCTCATTTAGTATTACAGCGAAATCATCCAGTGGAGAAGATCTTGCAGCTTTCAATGATATCGGTCAGCAAGTTAAGTCCCATAGTATCGCCTCGGATAAGGGTGATGTAATCTTAAAACTAACAAGTGAAAACCTAGATGAGAAATCTTCGGAATATAGTATTTCTGATACCTCAACGAAGTTCAGTGCGAGCGGAGCTACTCTGCAAACGATTAACACCGCAACGAATAAAAATATTACTTCAGGCGGTACAGGGAATATCACTCAGGACACTTTTGTGGCTGTAAGTAAAAACGACGTTGTGGATGCAGGTGGATTCAAGATTACGACAGATAATAATCTAACTTCTGGTCAAGCAACGTTTGGTACGGTTTCCGTGCGTTCCGAGAACAATTCTGCGTCCTTGCAAATTGGAGCAAACAGAGGTCAGACGACAAGTATCGGAATTGAGGATCTCTCAGCAAAGGCGCTCGAATTAAAGGATCAAAACGGGAATTACCTCTCTGTAACTTCCGAAAAATCAGCTGCCAAAGCTATCGAGAAAATAGATGATGCAATTAATAAAGTAACAGGTGAACGTTCCAAGCTTGGGGCAATGCAAAACCGGTTAGAACATACTATTAACAACCTTGCAACAAGTTCTGAAAATATGACGGCTGCTGAATCTCGTATTCGCGATGTAGACATGGCGAAAGAAGTTATGAAGAACAGCAAAAACAATATCCTGGCTCAAGCTGCTCAAGCGATGCTTGCACAAGCCAACCAACAGCCTCAAGGGGTATTGCAGTTACTTGGATAATTTTAAGAACAGGGACCTTACATTCGCTAAGGTCTCTTTTCTATATTTTTTCCACGAATTCCATCGATTGCCCTCGAAATTTGTAGTAAATTAGCCGATAATGATATTAGGATAAAAAGATCGGAGGAATTTGTGTGCTCGTAAAGCTATTAGGAGAAAGTTTTATCATCCCTAATGAGGTAAAGGGGCTTGAACAGTTATTCAAAGAAATTGGTCAATTAACAAGAGACTCGAATCTCTCTCTTAGCTCAATGATTATAGATGGTATAGAGGTATTTGAGGACTATAATGGATATATTCATGAGCGGATAGAAAGCATACAAATAATTGAAGTTGTGTTGCAAACCATTGAGGAAATGGGAAATCAAATATTAAAGTCAACTGCAGATTATCTAGAACGGGCCATTCCTGAGCTTAATGGTCTAAGTGATGAATTTTATCAAGGACCTAATAATCAAACATGGGGCAAGTTTGAGCAGTTCTTAGAAGGATTGCAGTGGATAAGCGATACGTTTTCATTAATGAAGGGGAATCAAAAACTGAATGATAATTTGGAGCAAATTCTAACCATAAATCAAAAAGTGTTGAACGAGCTAGCGAAACTTGAAGAAGCGGTCAGTAGCTCTGACTTCACTCTGGTGGGGGATATCCTAACTTATGAGATTGTTCCATTATTGGAGCAACTTCTAAACAAACTAAAAACAAGTGTCGTTCAAGAGGTATAATGCGATGATATTGATTGATAATATACAAATTCTTAAACGAAATCACCCCTTGGTTTGGGAAAAGATGAAACGTTTGGAAGAAGAAGGTCTGGATAACGGGGTTAAAATTGAGGATAGCCGAAGTGGGCTTCCAACAATTTGTGTTGAACGAGATCAACAAAGCTACTTCATACATAGCAAGTATGATCCACTAAATGAAGCAGAACGGTTTGTAAATCAATATAGTGAAGAGGAACTAAGGAAATACAAACACGTATTATTTTATGGTACGGGTTTGGGTTATCACATCGAAAGGTTTGTTAAAAAGTTTAACTTACCTTTCACCATTTATGAACCAAACGGGACGATTTTCTATCATTTCTTGTCCAACCAGTCATTAAGAGAAAAATGGGGTAAACTCTTGCAAGACATATACATCGAATTGGAAAAAGGTGATCGTGCACGTTTTTTTAAGCAATTTTTGGAGCAAGTGAAAGAGAAGGTATTATTTATTCCACTACCTGGCTATGAGAGGGCATTTTCCGAAACATACGAAGACTTTACAAACGAATTCACAGAACTGCTTAGCACGAAGCAGTTTTCAATGAATGCAGATCAAGCCTTTGAAAAGCTTTGGACAATCAATAGCATGCTGAATTTTAGTCAGACAATGTTTACGCCCAATATCCTCACTGAGAAAAAAAGATATTTTGAGAAGAAGCCAGCGATTCTGGTTGCGGCGGGGCCATCACTTCAAGAAGAAATCGTAAATCTGAGATACATTAAAGAGAATGGATTGGCCTATATTTTTTCTGTTGGCTCGGCGATTAATGCTTTAGTAGAATACGGAATTTTTCCCGATGCCGCTTGTACCTATGATCCGCAGCCGCATAACTTCCATGTGTTTGAAAAAGTGGTCTCCAAAGAGATCAAATCGATACCTTTAATCTATGGGACAAGTGTTTGTTCCGAAACTGTTAAGCGCTATACGGGTCCTCTGCTTCATATGACTATGAATCAGGATACGATTACTCCATTCTATATCAATAATGTACCGTCTGATGAAGTGATATTTGATGCACCAACGATAGCTGTAGTTACCTTGCAATTGTTAATCAAAATGGAGTGCACACCTATCATATTAGTTGGACAGAACCTAGCTTTCAAAAACAATCAGTATTATGCAACGGGAATAGATTATCAACCCTACGAGCACCAGTTAAAACAAACCGATCTTGTTGAGGATGTTTACGGCAATCTAGTTAATACAAGCGAGGAATTCAACAGGATGCGTACGGAACTAGAAATGCACCTTAGTCACCATGCGGGATATGAAGTAATTAATACAACAAAGGGTGGAGCAAGGATCCGCGGAACAGCTTTTCAGCCATTGGAGGAAGTTATCTACAATAGGCTGAAAAATAAAGTGGTCGAGGAAGAGTGGTTTAAGTCGGATCTGCTTTCTGTCAAGCGAACGATCAGACAGCAAGCTGAACTTATGGAGACTGAGTATGAGGAATTACTTCAACTCTTAAACCAGGTTGATGAATTATTCATAGACATGAATCGTTTGAAGGGAAATAATAAGCTTAATAAATTAGAAAAGAAATTTACCGAGTTCGATAAAGTGATCCGTCGCATCATGAACAATTCATTTTTCTTGGTATTTTTAAAGCCGATGAATCGTGTTCAACTGGAACTTCTAACGAAACATATTACGGAAATTCGTTTTGAGAATAATCTTCCTAATAAGGTTGAAAAGGTGATAGGGGAGTTTGGGAAATTTCTTTATGGGTGTAAAAAGGATCTAGATCATGTGAATCCTATTTTTAGGGAGATGCAGGAAACAATAAAAGACAGTGTAGATATAAAAATTGTAACTGCTAATAGGTAGAAGATGGTCCCAAACTATTATAGTAATTCAAGTTGGGAGAGTGGGAAGGAGTTTATAGACAATTACTATGTATAAAAGCAAAAAGATCCTCATTATTGGTGGTTCAGGAACGATTGGCCAGTATCTGGTAAGGCGAGTTCTTCAGGAGCATCCAACTGTTGTTCGTATATTTAGCCGGGATGAGCATAAACAGTTTGAACTGCAACAGGAGATGTATGAACATCGGAACCTAAGGTATTTAATTGGGGATGTGCGCGATTATCAGAGGGTACTACGGGCGATGGAAGGAATTGATATCGTCTTTCATGCTGCAGCGATGAAGCATGTTCCGGCTTGTGAGTACAATCCTTTTGAAGCGGTTCAGACTAACGTGATCGGAACACAAAATGTCATTCAGGCAGCCATACAGGCCGGAGTAAAAAAGGTTTTGTTTACAAGTACGGATAAAGCCATATCGCCAACGAACACCTACGGAGCAACCAAATTAATGGCGGAAAGACTGATTTCTGCTGCGGAGTATCAGAAGGGACCAAAATCAACGATTTTTTCCTCTGTTCGGTTTGGGAATGTGATGGGGTCAAGGGGGTCGGTGATTCCGCTATTTAAAAAGCAAATTCTTGAAAGGCACGTAGTTACTGTAACAAGTAGGAATATTCAACGGTATATGATGACTCCCTCTCAAGCTATTTCTCTCATGCTGCACGCCAATGAGGTGGCCCAAGGGGGAGAAGTATTCGTACTGAAAATGCCGATTGTCAGAATATCTGATTTGGTGGAAGTGATGATTGAAGAGGTTTCTAAAAAATATAACATTACTGTTCCAATTCAGGTTCAAGAGATTGGGTTAAGACCTGGTGAAAAAATGTATGAGGAATTGATGACGGAGGATGAGCAAAGACATGCTCTAGAGACTCCGGATATGTTCATCATTCCATCTAGCTTTGCTGATCAAACGAGAAATTATTCTGAAGCAAAGCCAAGTCAGTCTTTTGTCCCTTCTTTATTCCAGGAGGAGTGCATTGAGAAAGAAGTGTTGAGAAAGTGGCTTTTAGAGGAAAACCTCATATAAAAGGATATATCTTTGACTTGGACGATACGTTATATTGTGAGCACGATTATGTACGGTCTGGGTTTCGAGCGGTGGCAAGGGAGTTAAGTGAAACATATAGGCGGAATTATCCTCATGAGCACTTAGAACATGCAATCTATGAAGATATGGTAGAAGAGTGGAAGCAAAACGGGCGTGGTCAAATCTTTGATGTGGTTTGTAGACGGTATGGTATTGAAAAAGATATCTCATTGCTGGTTAATACCTATCGGCAACACGTACCCGAGAATCTAAGTCTTTATCCTGATGCTGAAAGATTGCTCAACTATTTGAAGTTTAAACGTTTAAATAGAGGAATTATCACGGACGGGGATAAAGGGGTGCAATGGAGGAAGATTAAAGCTGTAGAGTTATCGAAATGGTTTGAAACGGAACATATGGTTGTAACTGATGATCTTGGTAGAGAGTGTTGGAAGCCAAGCCCCGTTCCTTATCAAATAATTGCTGAAAGAATAAACCTTGAACCTTCAGAGTGTGTTTACATCGGAGATAATCCACATAAGGATTTCGTTACGGCACGGGAATTGGGAATGTATACAATTAGAGTGGTTAGACCTACTGGAGACCATATGAAGATTCAATTAGATCGAGTGTATGAAGCAGATATAGTAGTTAATTCTTTAGATGAATTAATATAATCAGGGGTGAGCGAGAATAGTTAATCCAGTAGCTATAGTTATTTGTAATTGGAATAAACGGGATGATGTTATTAATTGTATCAATTCAGTTATTAAATCTAACTTTAATAAATTTGAAATATATGTTGTGGATAATGCATCTGAGGATGATTCAGTAGAATGGATTAATAAATTATATAAAGACTCAGTCTGCTTGATCCTAAATAGCGAGAATAAAGGTGGTTCAGGTGGATTTAATGCGGGAATAAAAATAGCAATACAGAATGGGCATAAATACATTCATTTGCTTGACAATGATGTGGAGTTAGATTTTGATGCTATTGGTTCTTCTTATGAGTATATGGAAGAGCACGATGATATAGCAGCAATAGGATCAAAGTTGTATTCATATTATCAACCTGGGTGTTTACAGGAAATGGGTTCAGATATAGATTGGAATAATTACTATATTCGGCCCCATTATAAAGGTGCTAATGACCACGGAGCTATCCCAGAGATTATTGATTGTGACTATGTCCCCGCGTGTTCTGTGATGATACGGGTCGATGCTATCGTTAATACAGGGTTGATGGATGAAGGTTATTTTATTTACTGGGATGATATCGAATTCTTTTATAAAATGAAGAGTAAGGGTCAGCGTGTTATAGCATACGGTAAATCAAAGGCTTGGCATAAGATGGGCGTAAGTGATCGTCAAACAACTTTCGGGACTTACTACTTCTGGAGAAATCGCATTCACTTCTTTGTAAAATATTTAACTAATGATCAGCTAAATGACTTTGGGCAAAAAATACTAAAAGAAGCATTCCAAGCAGTTTATTTTTCCGCCTATAAAGGTCAGTTCAAAATTGCACAAACGATAATAACCTCTTTCAGAGATAGTTTACAAGGAATCCGAGGCAAAGCACAAGAAGCGAGAATTCATCACCGTGAAAGCTATAGGAATCCCTTGGATTTAATAATTAATAATTATAAGGCTATCGAGGTTATCGAGACTAGTGAATGTGCTTTTTTGCATGTATTGATTAAATATATTAAATCACAAAGCATAGATATGATGATAACTATACGGTCTTTTCGGCATAATATAGAGGAACTCAAGCAGCAGTTTCCCACTGTTAATATCATTCCTTCTGATTACCCCCATTGTGGTAAGGATGTTTTACTTTGTCAAACTACGGATCATATTGTAAATATTAGGAATGAAATAAGGGAAGATATTGATTTCTATGTAGACAGCTACTTTAATGTTGTAAGTTCTCAGGAAGATAGAATAAATTTGAAGAATTATGACGCCGTTTATCAAGCATTTATTAATATTTGGTTTCCGGTATTACAGTTGGAGCTTAAAGAGTTTAAAAAAAAGTTAAACCTAGGAGGATAGACCTTTGAGAGCAAATGTTGGAATTGTTATATGCAATTACAATAAGAAGGAATACCTTGTTTCGTGTATTGAGTCTATACTTGAATTAGATTATCAGGATTTTGAGATTTATGTTGTTGATAATGCTTCCACTGATGGAGCGCCAGAATTAGTAACTAAACGTTTTGATAGTAAAATCAATTTACTAATTAACTCAAAAAATTTAGGCGGTGCTGGGGGATTCAATCGAGGATTAGAGGAAGCTATTAAAGGTGGGCACCGATACATATTATTACTTGATAATGATGTTCGGTTAGACAAAAGAGTATTGGACGTCCTATTGGAAAATATGGAGAGTGATGAATCAATAGCTGTAACGGGTTCAGCCATTTATAAAATGGATAGCCCTAACCAACTGCAGGAAATGGGTGCGATGATTGATTGGGAAAAGTTTGAGGTTGCTCCACTTTATAAGGATGTCATGTCTCCTTGCAACCTTCCCGAACTCATTGAATGTGACTATGTTCCAGCGTGTTGTGCTTTGGTTCGGACAGAAGCTATATTTAAAGTTGGATTAATGGATTCAAGTTTGTTTATCCACTGGGATGACATTGAGTGGTGTTACAAATTTAAGAAGTCTGGGTTTAAGGTAACTGCTTGCTCTAATGCAAAAGTGT
The DNA here is from genome assembly GCF_004123195.1 of Ammoniphilus sp. CFH 90114. Classification (NCBI taxonomy): domain Bacteria; kingdom Bacillati; phylum Bacillota; class Bacilli; order Caryophanales; family Paenibacillaceae; genus Ammoniphilus; species Ammoniphilus sp. CFH 90114. The sequence goes on along the minus strand of NZ_SDLI01000010.1, from coordinate 20,148 downwards.
GGCATAAGGCTGGAATTGGTTTTCATGATACTACTTTTCCGCAATACTACTTGTCTAGAAACAAAGTCAACTTTTTTATGAGATACCTGGATAAAGACAAGCTTCCAGCTTTAGCAGAATGGATGGTTACCAATTGGTCAAAAGCATTGTACTTTGGTAGTTTAAAAGGGATTCACAGCGTTGCAAATACGCTTTTTATGGCATATGAAGATGCATTGAATGGTATGCTCGGCGAAGCAACAGAAAATAGAATATTTAAGCGTGAGAGCTCTACTAAAGATCTCCTGTCTTTGTATATTAATGGAAGTACTCAAATAATTGCTATAGCGGATTGTAGTATTAATATAAATGATGATAGAATTAGAATTTATGCCCGTGATAAAGAGATTGACTATCAATTAGTATATGTTAATGTATCTGATATTAATAGACAGTTAGCTCATATTCATAAGGAAGTGAATGAAAACACTTTTATTGTTTATTTATCTACGCATATATTAGAAACTCCAGCCGAAGTTTCAGGGTTAGTTGTAGTTGATGAATATCTGAACGTTGTAGACTTAAGGGATAATAAGGATCAAATCAACCAGATTATAATCCTTTTGTCATATATGCGTTCAACAATGGGACTTTTGTATACAGAACGGCTGCTTCAGTGTAGAAGAGTTTTTGAGAATACTAAATAAGAAAGGTTATAACTTGTATTAACGTTAATATTAATTGTAGAGGAGCTTTCTAATGTTATACTATCTAATACAGGAATATTGTTTGAAAAGGCTAGTTACATTAAGAGAAAAGCAGGTTTTTGTTTTTGGTGCAGGAAAAGGTGGTAGTGAAACAATAAAGGTACTAAATAAGCTTGATGTAAAAACGGTTAATATTCTAGATAACGATCCTAATAAATGGGATGAGCTGATCGAGAATGTGAAGGTTACTTCGCCAGATATTCTAATGCAATACGATCCTTCTTGTTGTTTAGTATTAGTTTCATTAACCGACACGAAACAAGTAGCAAAACAGCTTGAAACTTATGGATTCCAGACTAAAAATTATGAACTTGTATTGGCTGATATAGATGCCCACTTAAAAATGCAATTTGAATATATTCAAAACAATTATTTTATTAGTCACTGCCAAGATATTAACATGCAGTTATACAAAATTTCATTGGAAGAGACTGCAAATTTTGTTCTAGAAAATATGATGGATGTTAGGCAGTTTGAGGATAAGTATGAACTGTTGAAAGAATCTTTAAACTGTGTTTCTCTTTCTGGAAGTTTCCTTGAATTCGGAGTATTTCAGGGAGTGTCGATAAATTTTATTTCCTCACTCAAAACGCAGGAACAAATTATAGGTTTTGATTCTTTTGAGGGATTACCTGAAACCTGGATGCCGGGATTCGAAAAAGGTACTTTTGCTTTATCTAATCTCCCAGTTGTAAATGAAAATGTTAAATTAGTAAAAGGTTGGTTTAATGACACGTTACCACTGTTTAAAGGCGACGACGTTCGTCGGTGTGCTTTTATCCATATAGACTGTGATTTATATTCTTCCACTAAGGTTATTTTCAAAGAGCTTGGAGACAGAATCGTCTCTGGCACTGTCATTCAATTTGATGAGTTTTTTAATTTTCCTAATTGGAAAAACGGTGAGTATAAAGCGTTTATAGAATTTATAGAGGAGTCTGGAAAAAGTTTTGAATTTATTGGGTATGTTAGCAAAGGCCAGCAGGTTTCTGTGAAAATTCTGTAAAAAACTTAGATCTATTTGTGTGAGGGAGGACGAATATGCAAGAGGCTATTATTTATGGTGCAGGTTATGGTGGAATAAGGGCTTACAAGGCTTTTTCAGGCTTTTAGAATATTGTTTGCTTTATAGATAAGGATCCAAATAAGGTGGGTGAACTACTAGGGATACCGGTTAAAGCGTTAATAGGGAATGAAGAACTTCTAAAAAAGTATTTAGTTATAGTAGGAACTAGTTTTGTTGATGCGCATGAATATATTTCAAGTATAGATGAGGCGAAATATATACCTTTTCAAATAATTGAACAGTTTTTAGTCGATCCAAAAGAATTAATTGATCCTGGTTATCCAACGTATAGCCTAAAAGATATACATTTGGAAGGATGTGAACCCTTAACTGATAGGTATGAATTGTTAGGAAGACTTCCTAAAAACGGTATAGTTGCAGAGGTAGGCGTTTTTTTGGGTGACTTTGCTGAGAAAATATTAGAAACCAATAATCCAAAGAAACTATATCTAATAGACTTATGGGAAAATGAAGAAGAAAAATATGTTTCTGTGTTAAACAGATTCAAGAAGCAAATTGAGGCTGGGATAATTGAAGTAATTAGAGGAGATTCAAAAGAAGTACTGAATAGCTTTAATAATGAATATTTTGATTGGGTATATATTGATACTCATCATGATTATGAAGTCCTAAAGGAGAATTAGAAGTATCCAAATCTAAAGTAAAGAAAGACGGAATAATTGCGGGGCATGATTACGCCAAATGGGATTATGTATATCATCGTCGATTTGGTGTTATTGAGGCTGTGCATGAGTTTTGTAATATAAACAAATGGAAGTTCATATTTATCACCCTGGAGGTAAACGGATTTAATAGTTATGCTTTAAAGAAAATACGATAACTTTACTGAAACAAAAGACCTATTTTCGTAACTTGAACATATTATTTCAAGTATTTTAAAAGGATTTTATGGATATATGCATAATAGAGGTTCGGAATACGAACCTCTATAGTTAATTAATTAGGACTTAGCCAAGTGAATAAACTTATTATCTTAGAAACTAAATTGGTTTTCATTTAGGAATTCTTTCATTGCCTTTTCTTGAGGGAAGAAGGAGAAATGACCAGCAAAAACGTTATGAACGAGACACATTACTCTCGAATATTCAACACATTTTCTACACAAATCCTCCTCGTCAACACCTAACATACCTTCTTGAACCGACACCTTAAAACCTCCTAATTTACTCCAATAATCACGTTTTAGTAGTATAGCTCCGATGCTGAAACGATGTGGAATTACTGAATAGGAAAAGGGTTTTTCGGTAACAATTCGTGATATCTTATTTATTGGTAAGCTATTCTTCCATATCCAACGAGCAGCCTCTGGACTATAGTGACATTTTATTCCATTTGCAGCATGACTCAATTCTTTGAAAGTTTCTTTATATTCCTTATCTAGTCCAAACATTTGTAGGAAATAAATATAACTATAACCATTAAGGTTAATTAGAGGGGCTACAAATCCTGGATTATACAATCCTTCTTGGTCAATACGCTGATAGCCTAAGAGTAAATTTTCAAAGTACTGGTTTGAAATAAATATATCTTCATCCATTTTGTAAATCCATTTTGCATCAGGATGATTTGAAATTGCTAAATTCTGTGTTAGTGAAACTTCATTTAATGTGGTGTATAAGTACGACCAATTGTTGCGTTCTGCCATGTCAGCTAATTTTTGGGAGTATAGGCCTGAAGATGTAAGACAGACGTCCAGATCTTTCGGTGCATAATGTGCAATTCGCTCTAGAGTAAATGGCCAGAGATATTCTTTGTACCCAGCTAGTACTACAAGTAATTTTTCACTTCGTTTACGTCGATCTATGAATGTGTGAATATTAAGTCCATCACATGTTTCTTTGATTCGATTTACTATAAATGTAGAACTGGTATCAAGTATCTCGTGTGAATACAACTGAATAATTTTTATTCCTTGGTTTTCAATATGTTTAATTCGCCCGTAGATTTCTTGCTCAAAGCTAGAGGAAATAACAATGGCTTTTACACCAGCTTCTATAACATATTCTAGAGAGTGAATAGGAAGATCGAATTTTAAAGTTCCAAAATAAGATGAATTCTGATCTACCAGTGCTAATAATTTTCTTGATTGTGATCCTAGCTTACTTAGTAACCACTCTGTATGGGAGCCTGTACCATAGATAGCTACTTCTTTATCGTTATATTGATTAATTACATCAATTAAGTACTGCTGACGCCAATTCCTTTCCTGCATATTGTATATATCTTTAAGAATCATGGGACTGCCCTACTTTCTAGAGGTATTTGAACATCTTCATTCTAAAAGTTTCTATAATATTATGACATCATAAATATGCAACTTATGATCTATTATATATTATACTTTATTGCTAAAATCAAAGTATGTATATTTTAAATAAAATAGTCTGACTTTCAGTTTAGGTGGTGAAAATATGATTTCCCCCCTCGTAACCATCGTCATGCTCTCCTGGAACCGCAAGGATGACGTCCGGGAAAGCCTGACCCGCATCCGGGACATTGAATATCAAAATCTGGAAATAATCGTTGTTGATAACGGTTCAACGGATGGCACGCTCGAGATGATTGAAGTAGATTTTCCAAAGGTTCGTCTTTTAAAAATGTTCAAAAACATTGGCATTGAGGCGTATAACATCGGATTTGAAAATGCTAAGGGTGAGTATCTTGTCATTATTGATGATGATTCGTTTCCTGAGAAGCATGCCATCAGCCGGATGGTAGAACGGTTTGAAAAAGATCCAGAGCTCGGTGTGGTGGCTTTTGATGTGCGAAATTACTATAATTATGATGAAATAAAAAACGAACAAGAGATTGCAGCTCCTGCAGCATCCAGTTCTTATCTAATGTCCTTTAATGGCGCCGGAGCAGGGGTTCGCAAGCAAGTGTTCAAGCGAGTGGGCTATTATCCAGAAGAATTCTTTCTATATAATAATGAGTTGGATTCCGCGTTTCGTATTTTAGATTCCGGGTATAAGATCGAATTTTTCTCGGATATCATAGCGTACCATAAGTTTTCACCGACGAACCGCGCCTCTTGGCGGGCGCCCTTCTATTATACACGCAATGCTTTCTGGCTCATTTGGAAAAACTACCCTTTAGATATGGCGGTTAAGCAGACCCTAAATTTGATTTATGACTGCTTTTACTATTCCATGGAGCAAAAAACGATGGTTTATATCAAAGCGATGTGTTCAGCGTTCTTCCATGCAGATAAGCTTAAGGAAAAGCGAAAGCCCGTTTCACGGCATATTGCAGAAAATCTAAGGGTGCCGTTTAATCTCTCGTTTACTTTTTTTAGATAAAGGTCAGGAGCCAAGAAGATGAAAGAGTTATTGATCATCCGATCTGTCAGCTTGCAGCAGCTGGATAAAAATTTACCCGTGATAAAAGAGCTGTTTCCTGATCATCGGATTAACCTTTTGGCTCATGAGCATGGGGTGAAGCTGGTGGAAAAATATAGGGACATTGACCGGGTATATGTGTACCCTTTTAAAGGGAGCTTTAGTGCCAAGCAGCCAGTAAATGAGCTAAAGTCTAAGGAGTTCGATGCAATTATCGTTCCAGTCGGTAACTTAACAGGGGCAGGCTTTCATAATGTGCTCGAATTCTCTTTGACTTTGAATGGGAAAAAGCGATGGATGTGCAACCTGGTTTCCGAATTGAGGGAATTGAGCCCCCTACAAATACAAACCCGGAGATGGAAGAATAGTTTATATGCAGGATTGTCCACTCTTCTGACATCTGTAATATCGCTGTTTCTGCTCCCCGTATTGCCTTGGCTTCTAAAGCGCTTGGAAAAAAAATAAAAAATTGATTGTGAGGGAGAACACTATGTTCGATAGTATTATTGTAGGCGCGGGATTTGCTGGCTCTGTGTTGGCGGAAAGAATGGCTAGCGAATTGAATCAAAAAGTTCTGATCATCGAGAAAAGAAGCCATATTGGCGGCAATGCCTATGATACCTACAATTCACACGGTGTACTCGTTCATGAATACGGCCCCCATATTTTCCATACGAAGGTGAAAGAGGTTTGGGAGTATCTGTCGAGGTTTACGGATTGGTATTTGTATCATCACCAAGTCCTGGGTGTGATCGATGGTAAACAAGTTCCGATTCCGTTTAATCTAGAAACGCTTTATGCCTTGTTGCCAAATTCCTTGGCTCAATCACTGGAGCAAAAGCTTATTAAGCAATTCGGGTATAATGTAAAAGTGCCCATTCTGAAGCTACGTGAAGCGGAAGATGAGGATTTGCGGTTTTTAGCCGATTATGTTTATGAGAAGGTATTTTTACATTACACCTCGAAGCAATGGGGCTGGAAGCCGGATGAGCTGGATCCGGCTGTAACAGGAAGAGTGCCTGTTTATATTTCAAAAGACCATCGTTATTTCCAGGATCCTTACCAGGGAATGCCTAAGGAGGGCTATACGAAGCTATTCCAGCGAATGCTGGGGCATCCGAATATTAAGGTATTGCTTAACACGGACTACCGCGAAGTATTGGATATTGATTACGCTACTCAATCTATTCATCTATTTGGCCAGCCTTTCTACGGTAAGCTTATCTATACCGGAAAGATTGATGAGTTCTTCGATTATCGATTTGGCGAGTTGCCGTATCGTTCCCTTCGTTTTGAATTTGAAACAGTCCAGAAGACATCCTATCAATCTGTGGGGACAGTGAACTATCCAAACGATTATTCTTTTACTCGGATTACCGAATTTAAGCATTTGACCGGGCAAGAACATCAGGCAACCACGATTGTCAGAGAGTATCCTCAGGCCTACTTAAGGGACATGCCTGGGCAAGATGTACCCTACTATCCGGTCCCACGAGAAGAAAATCAACAGTTGTATAAACAATATAAAGCATTGGCTAAGGACTTCAAACAAGTTTTGTTCGTTGGTCGACTGGCTGAATATCGCTATTATGATATGGATGCGGTGGTTGCACGGGCACTGCGGCTGTTTGAAGAAAGGGTTAAGGTGGAATTATGAAAACCATTATCATCATTCAAGCGCGCATGGGCTCAACCCGCCTGCCAGGTAAGGTACTTAGACCATTGGGAACAACCGATGTCTTGTCCTATGTGGTAGCTCGTTGTCAGGCGGTTGAAAAGGTATCTGAAGTGATTGTAGCGACCTCAACGCTGCCGGAGGATGAGGCGATTGAACAGTGGTGTAGAGAAAAAAAGGTTTCATGCTTTCGGGGCTCTCAGGATGATGTGCTTTTGAGATATATTGAATGCGCTAGAGAGAGGCAGCCAGATTATGTTATTCGCGTAACAAGCGATTGTCCTTTCATTGATTACCATCTGATGGAGCAGATTATGGAAACCATGGAGAAGCATCCTTCAGATCTCGTAAGAGTAGAGGGAGAGCTGCCGAGGGGACTCGTTTCTGAAATGTTTTCTTTCCAAGCATTGAATTATATCCACCAGCACGGCTATGAACCGCGCCACCGTGAGCACGTTACCTATTACGCTTACGAATACCCAGAGAAATTTCAAGCTGCTTCCTTCGAAGCACCCAGGTCTATGCGATATCCCCAATTCCGAATTACGCTAGATACTTCGGAGGATTATGCCATGCTGCAGGAGGTGGCCAATCATTTTGCTGATGATATGCTTGTTTGTGCGCAAAAGGTTGTCGACTTCCTGCGGGATCATCCAGAAGTGGCCAAAATCAATGTCCATATTGAGCAAAAGCCTGTGGTCTAAAGGGAGAAACGAGATGCGTTACCGATGTTTAAGCCAGCAACAATTTTCAATCGAACCTTATACAGTTGTCCCCATCCGAGAAGAAGATATTCTTCTGATTAAAGAATGGCGTAATGAACAGATGGAGGTATTAAGGCAAAATGCGAAGCTGACCGATGAAGGACAGAAAAGGTATTATGTGGAAGCGATTAAACCTTCATTTGACCACGAGAACCCACGACTGATTTTGTTTAGTTATCTGCGAGATAATCAGTGCATCGGCTATGGTGGGCTAACTAATGTGGATTGGGCAGCGAAAAGGGCGGAAATCTCCTTTCTCCTCGATACAGCACGAACTCATGCTGTAGAGCAGTATCAGGTGGATTTTGCTGTTTTTCTGGAGTTAATGAAACAGGTAGCATTTAGAGATATTGGTTTGAATCGCCTCTTTACAGAAACGTTTGATATCCGCCCGCATCATTTGGCCGTGATTGAGAAAGCAGGATTTTGTCTGGAAGGGCGAATGAAACAGCACGCTTGGGCGGATAGCAGACTGGTGGATTCGTTAATACATGGCTATTTAAAGGAGTATTACAATGCTAAAAAATAAAAGGGTTTTTGTAAGCGGAGGAGCTGGGGTTATCGGCCAAGCGTTGGTCGAGCGGCTGCACCAGCAAGGAGCGATCCTAATGGTGGGGGATCTGAAGCCCCGTCCCAGCCATTGGCCTGGGATAATCCGCTATTGGCAAGGGGATCTGAACTTTATTTCGAAGGATGAACTGGAGGATTTTGCTCCTGAGTACTTTTTTCATCTGGCGGCTACCTTTGAACGTTCGGTCGAAACCTGGGAGTTTTGGGCTGAAAATGACCACCATAACGTGCGGCTGAGCCATCACTTGATGACTTGCCTCAAGGATCGTCCTTCTTTAACGAAGGTCATTTTTGCGTCCAGCTATCTGATTTATGATCCTGAGCAGTATCAATTTCCTGACCCTGCCCAAACAGCCTATCGGCTGCAGGAGTCAGATGTGATTTATCCTCGCAACCTGTGTGGCGTGGCTAAGCTATTGCACGAAATTGAGCTCCGCTTCCTTCAGGGGTTTGATGCAACGGGATTCGATACGGTTAGTGCCCGTATTTTTCGGGTTTATGGAAAAAATTCTAAGGATGTCATCTCGCGTTGGATCCGATCCCTTCTTCAAGGCAAGGAGCTGCAGGTCTACAATAAAGAAGGAATGTTTGATTATATTTACGCCGAGGATGTAGCAGAAGGTCTCATTAGACTGGCTGAAAGCAAGGCTACAGGCGTGGTGAATTTGGGCAATGACAGGGCCCGTAGAGTAGAGGAAGTGCTCGAGGTTCTGCGCAAGCACTTCCCTGACATGAAAACGATAGAAGGAACCATGGATATTCCATATGAGGCCTCACAGGCCAATATGGAATATTTTAAAAGTCTGACGGGCTGGACTCCGACCAGACAACTAGAAAATGCCATTCCGGAAATGATTGAGTTCGAAAAGAGAAAAATGGTTCAGACGGATGAGTCGCTGCCATCTCGACATATTCTAGTAACCAGCATTTCAAAAAAAGTTCCGTTACTGCAGGCGGTGAGACACGCAAGCAAGAAACGAGGAGGCTCAGTTCAAATCTTCGGAGCGGACCTTAATGAAGACTGTATTGGTCGGCATTTTGTAGATGGATTCTGGTCTATGCCTCGTATTGAAGAGCTTTCTATTGATCACTTGGTAGAGTACTGCAAACAAAATCGAATTGGTCAGATTATCCCGACCAGGGATGGAGAACTTCCTTTCTTTGCCTGCCATAAACAGGAGCTCCTCGAGCAGGGTATCCATGTCATGATTTCAGAGGTAGAAGCAATCCAAAGTTGCTTGGACAAGTTAGCGTTCTATGAGCGGCTTCAGTCTTGCTATCCCATTATTCCTACCTCTAGGGAAATCAAAGACATGGGAGAGGAAGCCTTTGTAGTAAAGGAGAGATTTGGTGCGGGTTCTCTTAGCATAGGCCTAAATCTGACGAGAGAACAGGCACTTGAACACGCCCAAGGTTTGTCTGAACCAATTTTTCAGCCCTATATTAAGGGAGAAGAGTATAGTGTGGATCTGTATGTTGACCAGAAAAGGAAAACCAAAGGTGTTGTCGTTCGGAAACGAAAGCTTGTGGTGCAGGGGGAATCTCAAATTACTGTTACCTGCCGCCATCCTGAACTCGAAGAGCTCTGCTCCAGCTTGGTGGAGGGCCTACAGCTATACGGGCATATTGTTATGCAGGTTATGATCGACGCGGAAGGAAAGCCGCACATCATTGAAATTAATCCGCGTTTCGGCGGTGCGTCGACGTTGAGCTTGGCTGTAGGATTGGACAGTTTTACATGGTTCTTGCTCGAGGCCAATGGACAATCCTTGGATGACTATCCATTCCTCCGACAGGAAGGAGAAAAGAAGATGGTTCGATATGCGCATGATTTGCTCATGAACGTGAAAGGGGATTGAGAGATTGGAGAACAGGGAGAAAGAACTACAACAGCTGGATGCCCTCTTCGACCGATTGTTTCCGATTTGTCGAAGCATTACAGGTCCTGGGCTGCGAGAGACCCTTTCCATTCTGGGTGAGCATTTGCCGCTAGAGGTATATGGCGTCCCTTCCGGGAAAGAGGTGTTTGACTGGACGATTCCTCCGGAATGGCGGATTCGCGAGGCTTGGCTGATAGGGCCGCAGGGACAAAAAATCGTGAATTTTGGGGATAGCAATCTTCATGTGGTCAATTACAGTATTCCTGTAAATCAGAGACTTTCATTGGATGAACTGAAAGTACATTTATACACGATTCCCCACCTGCCTGAGGCTGTTCCTTACGTCACTTCCTATTATAAGCGCCGTTGGGGGTTCTGTTTGTCACATCAAGAGTACGAACGGTTAGAGTCGGGGGAATATCATGCCTATATAGATAGTGAGCTAGTCGATGGGGAATTAAATTTTGCCCATGCCATTCTTCCGGGAGAAAGCGACCAAGAAGTGCTGATTAGCAGCTATGTGTGCCACCCTTCCCTGGCGAATAACGAATTAAGCGGGCCATTGGTCGCTACTCTGCTCTATAAGCGTTTAGCTGGTTGGAAGAAGCGCCGCTATACGTACCGCTTTGTTTTTGTACCGGAAACGATCGGCAGCATTGCGTATTTAAGCGAGTTTGGAGACCAGCTCAAGGCCAAGGTGGCAGGGGGTTTTGTATTGACCTGCCTGGGAGGGGTTAAGCGACTTAGCTACAAGCTCAGTCGGCGGGAACAGTCACCAATAGACCGGGTGGTCAAGCACCTATTTGGAAGAGAAAAGGTCTTGGGATCGATTCGGCCTTTTACCCCGCTTCACGGTTCAGATGAGCGCCAATACTGTTCGCCAGGCTTTAATTTGCCTATCGGACAAATGTCGAGGATGGTCTATGGGGAGTATCCAGGATATCATAATTCATTAGACGATAAAGAGACCATGACGATTGAAGCTCTTTATCAAAGTGTAAATGAATTGGAAACGATACTCGAAGCTTTTGAATGGGAAGGAATGTATATCAATCAAAGCCCATACGGAGAGGTCAAGCTAGACAAGCACGGACTCTATCCAGATATGAATTCCCCTCTTTCCATGAGGTTGTCCAGTAACGAAAAGATCGACGGTAGAGAGCAATTGAACCGCATTTTGATGATTCTCAATTATGCTGACGGGGAGCATTCTCTTTTGGATATTGCTGAAAAGTATGGGTGCAGCTTATTGGATTTGCTGCCTATCGTGAAACTGCTTAAGAATAAGGGCCTTTTGCTTGGGCCAACCACTACATAAGGCGGATGAACATGAAAGTCATTTTATTAACCGGGTCGCATCCGCGACACTTATTTATTGCCAAAAGCTTATACAAATCAGGATTTCTTCAGGGGTTGCTCCTTGAACAGCGGGAGGATTTTACTCCAGCTCCGCCGGACGGTTTAAATGAATCCGATCGAAGAAATTTTCTTCGTCATTTTCGTGACCGAGATGAGGCAGAGTACCGTATGTTTGGAGAGCAACACGACATCGCTGCATTCCATGGCGTTCCTGTTCACGAAACATCTTCTGAACAACTCAATAGTTTGCCTGTGAGAAATTGGATTGTAGGCCAGCGAGCTGATATTGTATTGAGCTATGGCATACACAAGCTTTCCGATGATCTCCTGGAAGTGATGCCCGAGCAGGCTTGGAACATCCATGGCGGTCTCTCTCCTTGGTATAGGGGGGCGATTACGCTCTTTTGGCCGTTTTATTTTCTGCAGCCGAATTGGGCGGGGATGACCATTCATAAACTAAGCTCAAGACTGGACGCAGGGGATATCCTCCATCATTCTGTTCCCGAATTAATGCGGGGAGATGGCATTCACGATGTGGCTTGCCGGGCAGTTTGGCAGGTAGCTCAAGATTTATTGAAGATCTTGGACAAGGTGAAAGGGGGAGAAGCTGTTAAGGCAGTTCCTCAAAAATCCAGCGGAAAGCTTTTTCTCGCCCGGGATTGGACACCGCAGCATCTGCGCTTGATTTATGATACTTTTGACAATGATATCGTCGATCGGTTTCTTGACGGGGACTTGGGCTATCAAGAGCCCCCCCTTGTTCGAGCTTTTTAGGAAAGGAGGCAGGAGCTTATGAGAGAAATAAATATTGCCGGAAAAATCATTGGTTCAGGTCACAGGCCTTTTATTATTGCAGAAATGTCAGGGAACCATAATCAGTCCCTTGAACGCGCCTTGGCAATTGTTGAGGCTGCGGCTAAGGCTGGAGCTCATGCGCTGAAGCTGCAAACCTATACGGCAGACACGATGACGCTGGATATTTCCCTAGGGGAATTTTATATTGATGATGAGGACAGCCTGTGGAAGGAGCATTCCTTATATGAGCTCTACCAACAAGCCTATACTCCCTGGGAATGGCATAAGCCCATTTTCAATCGTTGCAAGGAGCTAGGGTTGATCGCCTTCAGTACTCCGTTTGACGAAACAGCTGTAGATTTCTTGGAATCCTTAGATGTGCCTTGTTATAAGATTGCTTCTTTTGAAAATGTGGATCTTCCCCTAATTCGCAAGGTTGCTTCAACCGGGAAGCCTGTGATCATCTCTACTGGGATGGCAACGGTGGCGGAGCTGGATGAAATGGTTCGAACCGTACGTGATGCAGGATGCAATCAGTTGGTCCTCCTTAAATGTACAAGCACCTATCCGGCCTCACCAGAGGATAGCAACATTTTAACGATTCCTCATTTACGAGAGTTGTTCGGTTGTCAGGTTGGATTATCTGACCACACGATGGGAGTCGGAGTTGCTGTAGCCAGTGTCGCCTTAGGGGCAACTGTGATTGAGAAGCATTTCACCCTTGCTCGGAGTGAAGGAGGGGTAGATGCTGCCTTTTCCATGGAACCGTTGGAAATGGAGGCTCTGGTAGTTGAGACGGAACGGGCCTTTCAATCGCTGGGAAGGGTAAGCTACGGCCCAGGTGAAAAGGAAAAGCCTTCTTTAAAGCATCGCCGCTCGCTATATGTGGCAAAGGACATGAAGGCAGGTGAGGTATTTACAAAAGAAAATCTTCGAAGTATCCGCCCAGGCCTCGGGCTGCCACCTAAATATTACGATAGGCTGCTAGGCAGGAAAGTCAGCCGTGATGTCTCTAAAGGAACGCCAGTGACTTGGGAATTGGTATGACTCTGATATCTAAAAAGGAGCAGGGAACATGAATGTGTTAGTAACAGGTGGAGCCGGCTTTATTGGGCGCTGGGTGGTCAAGCGCTTGTTGGATGATGGCCAAGCGGTCTGGGTGCTGGACGACTTGTCTAATGGCCGGAAAGAAAACCTAGATGAGTTTGTTGACCACCCGAATTTTAGAGAATTCATTGTAGGCGATATTAAAAACGAAAAATTGCTGGACGAGCTGTTTGAAAAGAACCAATTTCGCATTTGCTATCATCTTGGTGCTTCAATCAATGTGCAAGATTCCATTGATGATCCCCGCACGACCTTTAACAATGACACGCTGGGTACTTTTTATGTCTTGGAGCAGTGCCGTAAAAAACTGGTAAAGATCGTGTTCATGAGCACTTGTATGGTTTATGAAAGATCCATGGCAGAACAAGGAATTACTGAGCTTCATCCAACCAAACCAGCATCCCCTTATGCGGGTGCCAAGATTGCCGCTGAAAATATGGCCTTATCCTATTATTGCGCTTACGGATTGCCAGTAACCGTCGTGCGTCCATTCAACACCTATGGTCCATTTCAAAAAACGGGGGGAGAAGGTGGAGTGGTCGCTATCTTTATCCGGAATCAACTGAAAGGGGATCCGTTGAAGATCTACGGTGAAGGAACTCAAACTCGTGATTTGCTTTATGTGGAGGATTGCGCAAGGTTCGTTGTAGAGTCTGGCTATTCAGACCAGGTCAATGGAGAAATTGTCAATGCCGGCTTGGGACGGGATATCAGCGTGAACGAGCTGGCTGATTTAATCTCGGAGGGTCAAGTTCTGATTGAACATGTTCCGCACATCCATCCGCAAAGCGAAATACAGAAACTTCTATGTAACTATCAAAAGGCGGAAAAGTTGTTGGGTTGGAAGCCTACAGTGGATTTGGAAGAAGGAATTCGCCGCACAAGAGAATGGATACGCACAAGCCATCTGATGTAGATGGCTTTTTGCACAGGAGGAGTCAAACTTGGATAAATTAGCGCTTTTTGGAGGTCGTCCGGTGCGGGAGACCTTTCTGCCTTATGGAAGCCAGTGGGTGGATGAGGAGGATATCGAGGCTGTTACGAAAATCCTAAGAAGTCCTTTCCTTACGCAGGGACCAGAAATTGATAAATTTGAACAAGCCATCGCAGATATCAGTGGGGCGAGGTATGCTGTCGCTTTTTCTAACGGAACGGCTGCTTTACATGGAGCCTGCTTTGCTGCGGGAATTGAGCCAGGAGACGAGGTCATTACAAGTCCGTTGACGTTTGTGGCGAGTAGTAATTGTGTCCTTTATCAAGGAGGAACCCCTATATTTGCTGATGTCGACGAAAGAACATACTTGCTGGATATTGCAAAAGTACGAGAAAGGATTACCCCACGTACTAAGGCGTTAATCCCTGTCGATTTTGCTGGGCAGCCCGTCGATATGAGAGCGTATAAGAACTTATCTAAAGAATATAACCTAGTGTACATCCAGGATGCGGCTCATTCCTTAGGGGCTTCCTTCTCAGGTGATCCGGTGGGTGCCGTGGCGGACATGACGATGTTCAGCTTCCACCCGGTCAAACCTGTTACGACCGCGGAGGGTGGAGTGATTGTCACGAATTCTGAAGAATTCTATGAAAAGCTGCGTCTTTTCCGTTCACACGGAATCACGAGAGATGCGTCTAAGCTAGAGATGGAGGCAGAAGGCCCTTGGTATTATGAGATGCAGTCCTTAGGATACAACTACCGGATGACCGATCTACAGGCTGTTCTAGGATCCTCACAGCTAGCCAAGCTGGAACAATTTATCGAGAGAAGAAGAGAGATTGCAAAACGATACGATGAAGCATTTGTCGAGCTGGAAGAGCTAGGTCTATTACGGCGCCCTTATCAGCATCTCTATTCTAAATCAGGTTGGCATCTTTATGTTATTCAGCTAGGGTTGGATCGTCTTACAGCGGATCGGAGAACAGTGTTTGAAGCACTGCGCGCAGAAAATATTGGGGTGAATGTTCACTATATTCCGATCTATAGACAGCCTTATTACCAAAGGTTAGGGTATCCACTTGGAACCTGCCCTAAGACCGATGCCGTCTATGAAAGGATGATTACTCTCCCTCTATTTCCAAAGATGAGTAAACAAGACATTTGTGATGTAATTTTGGCCGTAAAAAAAGTGGTGGGTTATTTTTCTGAATCCAATTAAAAGAAGTCTCGCGCTGCCGTGAGGCTTTTCTTTTTTTTGCTGGTGCTAAAGATTTATTTTAATTCATCCGATACTATACCTATAGTTATATTGTACGGGGAGGTGTAATGATGTCCATTGGTCCTATAGTTTCAAACAGTAGTCATTTTCGAAGCTTACCAGAGACAGGTACTCGTATAGTCTCATCGTCAGACAACCCTCCGGCCTCCGACGCTGTCGCTTCAGGTAAGAAGGAAGAGATGGGGGGAAATGCCCTCCCACAAAAACAGAAAGAAGCGAAGTTGGAGGATGAAAAAGAACGAGAGCAAACTCAACAGTCTATTAACAAGATATTGGACGGCCTAAACACAGGATTAGCTTTAAAATTTCACGAAAAAAGCGGAGAGTGGTATGCCGTTTTGGAAAATAAGGTGACCCGGGAAGTGGTAAAGGAAGTGCCACCTAAGCATGTTTTGGACTTGGAGGCCAAATTGAAGGATATGATCGGAGTATTTTTAGATAAAAAGGTTTAGTAGAAAGTGGGTGGAGAAATGAGTACAATCAATCCTTTTTCACCGACGCGCATAACCGGTATGGCATCAGGAATGGACACGGATTCCTTGGTTCAGAAATTGATGTCTGCGGAAAGGTTGCCCGTTAATCGTCTGAAGAAGCAGCAGCAGAAGATGCTCTGGCAGAGCGAGGCCTATCGGCAGTGGAATACTGATTTATTTACGTTTAGGAGCAAGACCCTCTTTGACATGAGGCTTTCGAAGACCTTCAATACTTTTAATGTCCAATCCAGCCAGTCTGATGCTGTATCGGCTGTAGCTACCGGTGATGCTATAGCGGGAACCTATAACATGACGGTGAAAGGGTTAGCGGAATCGGCAACTTTAAAAGGTAATAAGGTAAACCTAGATCCAACCAAAAAACTATCCGACTTAGGAGCAAGAGCTCTTTCGGCAGAGACGACGCTAAAACTATCCGTAACGACCAATCCAGATGATCCGAAAACCCTTAGTGCTGATATTGCAATCAAACCAACAGATACGATAAACGATGTGGTAAGCAAGCTAAATGGAGCAAAAGATACATCGGGAAAAAGCCTTGGACTACAAGCTATATATGACAAAAATCTTCAGCAGTTCATATTAAAAACAAAGGATACTGGAGCAGCAACTAAGATTGATTTTAGCGGGAGCTCTGCGGAGGGAAAGGACTTTCTCAGTAAGACACTTGGATTCGGCTCGAGTGCGTATGTGACAGGAACCACGGTTATTGACCCGGCTTCACCGACACCTGTAACAATTGACAGTACTAATAATACCCTCACTATTGATTTGGGAGGAGGGGCTACAAATCTATCGATTCCACAGCGTACATATAATTCCACTGAAGACTTGGTGAAGGCAATGAACGAATCCATTTCAGGCTCGCCCCTCGCTAGTAAGGTTGGGGCCTTCGCTGATGAGACAGGCAGAATTGGCTTTAGATCAGAGACTACGGGTGGCTCAAGTTTCATCAAGGTCAGTGGTAATGCTTCCTTGGGCTATGGAGCAGAAGTATCCGCAAACGGGTCTGGAATCACAACGACACAGGGAAGAAATGCTCAGATCGTATTTGATGGAAATGAAATTAATACCTTTACACGTAATGATTTTAACATAATGGGCGTTAATTATACGATCAAAAAACCTACAGTTGATGCATCCGGCAATTATATATCCAGCAGTCTTACGTTTTCTCGTAATGTCGACGAAGCGGTAAAAAACGTCAAGGCTTTTGTAGATAAGTATAATGAGTTGCTAGAGAAGCTGCAGAAGACGATTTCGGAGCCTGTTAACCGATCCTATGAGCCTTTACTTGATGAGGATAAAGAAAATTTAACCGAAGACCAGATCAAAAAGTGGGAGGAAAAAGCCAAGAGCGGACTTTTGCGCAATGATCCAATTTTATCGGATATTACCAATAAACTGAGGTCTTACGTGACTTCCTCGGTAGCTAATGGTAGCTCATACAATACTCTTGCTTCAATAGGAATTAAATCAAACAGCTTAGAGGACAGAGGGAAGCTATCCATCGATGAAGATAAGTTGAAAAAGGTTCTGGAAGAAGACCCCGATGCTGTGATGAATCTATTCTCTCAATCAGGAGACAAGCTGGAGAGCAAAGGGATCGTTAATCGCTTAATGGATGATTTGGATGAGCAGTTCACTAAATTCACAAAAAAAGCGGGGGTATCCGGAAAAACGCAGTATGACCAAAGTACGATTGGTTTGCTCCTGACGCAAACACAATCCAGGATCAATGTCGAAGATAGAAACTTGACTCGGAAAGAAAGTAATTATTATAAGCAATTTGCTGCTATGGAAACAGCATTGAGCAAGTACAATTCACAATCTTCTTATTTAATGCAGCTATTTGGGGGAGGGGTTTAAAAGATGGTTATGAATCAGGCGGCATACCAATATCAACAACAAAGAATTCAAACAAGCACACCTGGGGAATTAACATTAATGCTTTACAATGGGTTAATTAAGTTTCTCAAGCTTTCCGTGATAGAGCTAGATAAAGGAAATATATCAGAGGTCAATGTAAATTTGATCAAGAGTCAGAATATCATTAATGAGCTTTTATATACACTGAAAATGGAATATGACGTTGCTAATGACATGGCAAGGCTCTACGATTATATGCTCAGAAGACTGATTGAGGCTAATATCAGTAAGGATAGAGCTATAATTGAGGAAGTAACCGGTTATGCGGAGGAGTTCCGCGATACGTGGGCCCAGGCACTTAAATTGGTTAAAGCCGGAACGGGACAGTAGGATGGTAGGTAGTCCTTTTGAGGGGAAGAAGGTTTGTTTAGAAGCTTTTAAAGAAGAGACGCAGAAACAGCTAACTTGCCTGCAAGCTGAGGATCCTGAAGGTTTTTTGGAGAGTGTGGAAAGATGTGAAGTGATCCTGGGTGAAATTGAACAATTCAACAAAAAGCCAGTCATATTAGAGGCTGAGGAGAAAAAAATTAAGTCTCTTCTTGCTGAAATACTAGAACTTCGGAAGGAAATTACTCGCCTTATCCCACCACTTCAAGAGAAGATCCGTGAGCGTTTGGGAGCGGAAAGGAAGAAAATGATGATTCAGCAGAGCTACGGAATGGATGAGAGGTATCAAGATAGTGTTTTTTTTGATAAGAAGAAATAAGGCCTACGATAGGAAAGATATTTTCTTGCCAGATTGAATTCATAGAAGGAGGGAGGGGCAGGTCTGAGTGGGGGAATAAAAATGATGTGATCCATGGACACATCGTTTTTTCTTGTCTACTTCTAATTGGGCAACACGTGGTACCTTGCCGGTATTTTATGCGAAAAAAGTTTTTTACGTACTTTTTAGTTTTAGCGTTACTCATGATAAATCTAAATCTATCTACAATTTATGCAGCAACACTTACTGTTCAAGATGCCATTAACAACAGTAAGAAAATTGATGGTGGAAGCCAACATTCATTGGCGATTAAAAAGGATGGCTCAGTGGTTGTTTGGGGAAGTAACGACAAAAATCAAAAAGAGATCCCTCTAAATTTGAGCAATGTAACGGCTATTGTGGCAGGGTTTGATCATTCCCTAGCGCTTTCGTCTGATGGAAAAGTTAAAGCGTGGGGTTCTAACTCTAATAGTCAAACTGAGGTTCCAACTGGGTTAGGGAAAGTCAAACAAATAGCAGCAGGTGCTCATCATTCTTTAGCACTATTAAGCGACGGAACGGTTAGAGCTTGGGGAAGTAATTCTTTTGGTCAAGGAGATATTCCGATTGGTTTAGACGGAGTTAACTCCATAACTGCTGGATATGCTCACTCGCTTGCTTTAAGAGCTGATGGTAGGGTCGTTGCATGGGGGAGAAATTTGGAGAATCAAGTAAGTGTTCCTAGTGATTTAACCCATGTTGTTGCTATTGCTGCAGGTAGCCATCACTCCCTAGCACTAAGGTCTGATGGAACGATAAGGGCTTGGGGTTGGAATTCTTACGGTCAAAGTACAGTACCAGCAGAGGTAAATGGGATTGTAATGATTGCAGCAGGTGCTCGTCATAGTCTTGCTTTGAAATCAGACGGAACTGTACTCGCATGGGGAGATAACACTTATAATCAATCAGATATTCCTCAAGGTTTAAAAAATGTAGTGGGAATAGCGGCTGGAACGAATCACTCTCTTGCATTGAGAGCAGATGGCACCATTGTTTCCTGGGGAAGAAATAATAGTGGACAAACCGATGTACCCATTGAATTTATAGGTAATGGTTCTAACGTAGCGTCACTCAAGGATCTGCAAGTCAAAGACCAACAATTAAATGAGACTTTTGCCGGAGACCGGATGACGTATACGCTCCACGTGGTGAAGGGAACCCCGAGTGTGGATGTCACCGCTATAGCGGAAGATCCGAAAGCAATGGTGAAGATTGGAGGTCACGATGCCCAGCCAGGCACGAGCACCCGAACGGTGCCGTTGAACACGGACGGCAGTCCGACGCCGATCGAGATTCTCGTGACGGCGGAGGATGGAAAAACGACGCAAGGCTATACCTTGACGGTATACCAAGAATCTAACCAGGCGAAGTTAAAGGACCTGCAAGTCAAAGATCGAGCATTAAATGAAACCTTTGCTGGGGATCGGATGACGTATACGCTCCACGTGG